>NZ_VIRS01000020.1 GCF_006912135.1 Cryptosporangium phraense
CCCCCGCCGACCGCGGCGCGCGCGTCGCAGGGCTCAACGGCCTGGCCGTGTCCGCGGTCGCGACGATCGCGCTCACGGTGGCCGGCGGTCTCGGCCTCACCTCGGGATTCCTGCTGCTCATCGTCCCGCTGCTCGCCGTGCTCTTCCTCTGGCAGGCGATCTGGAGCGTCATCCTCCGACGCTTCGGCGCCCCGGCCTGGCTCATCGCCCCGGTCGGCGCGCTCGTCGTCGCCTGGCCGCTAGCGACGGCGCTCCCGCTCGTCTGAGTGCAGTGGTAGCCCGGTAGAAGAAAGCGGGCGAGCCCGACACCCTCGGAGCATCCACATTCGAGCCCTGGAGGAGAAAGAGATGGCGCTCCCGAACCGTGACGGCGCTCGCCGCCACTCTGCCATCGGGCAAATCCTGACCGGTCTCCGGCACGGCGCAGTGACCGTGACCGACGACCTGGAGAACACCACCACGTTCGGCTACCTGTTCCCGAACCTGGTCAAGGACGCCGACAAGCACCTACCCGTCGACGACCCGCCCACCGTCGTCGCGAACCTGACCGCGCTCGGCGAGGCGATGGCCGACGTCAACCCGGCGTTCGGCGAGTTCGGTGAGAGCAACGACTCGACGATCCCGGCCGTCTACACGTACCTCGGTCAGTTCGTCGACCACGACCTCACCGCGGCCACCGACCGCGACAACCCGGACGTCGGCACGGTCACCGACGACAACCTGCACCCGGCCGACCCGGACCTCATCGTCCAGAAGCTCCACAACGCCCGCTTCCCGGCGCTGAACCTGGACTCGCTCTACGGCGACGGCCCGACGTTCGATCCGGACGACCCGACCGCGGCCCAGGACTTCTACGACGGCATCAAGCTCAAGGTCGGCCAGGTCCAGAAGCTCGGTCAGAACATCGCCAAGAAGATCCCGCTCGAGGGCGACCTCGACCGCGACCTGCCCCGCACCCCCACCGGCGCCACCCCGGCCGAGAAGCGCGTGGCCCGCATCGGCGACGGCCGCAACGACGAGAACCTGATCATCGCCCAGCTGCACGTCGCGTTCCTGCGCTTCCACAACGCGGTCGTCGCCCAGGTCCGCGCCGGTTCCGGCCCGGAAGCCACCGACGAGGACGTGTTCACCGAGGCGCAGCGGCTGGTCCGCTGGCACTACCAGTGGATCGTCCTGCACGACTACCTGCCGACGATCGCGCTGCCCGGCGTCGTCGACAAGGTGCTGTCCGACCCGGCCAACCTGCTGGTGACCGCGGTCGGCCAGCGCGGCGACGACGAGCCGACGTTCATGCCGCTGGAGTTCGCGACGGCCGGCTTCCGGTTCGGGCACAGCATGGTCCGCGCGGTGTACGACTTCAACCGCAACTTCGGGCGCGGTGCGGCGGCCGGCGCGACCTTCGCCCAGCTGTTCCAGTTCACCGGCACCGGCGGCTTCCTTCCGGCGGCGACCGCGACGAAGCTCCCGTCGAACTGGATCGTCGAGTGGGACCGGTTCACCGAGTTCGACCCGCGGTTCCCCGACCGGTTCTCCCGGCGGATCGACACGAACCTCGCCGACCCGCTGTTCGACATGAAGAACCAGATCGCCGGCATCGACCCGCCGCCGTCGCCGACGGTGGCCCACGTCCTCAAGCACCTGGCTGTGCGCAACCTCCGGCGCGGGTACCTGCTGTCGCTGCCCACCGGCCAGGCGGTCGCAGCCGAGCTCGGCCTCGACGCGCTCACCGAGGACGAGCTGCTGCACGACACGACCAGCAAGGTCGCGGTCGCGCTGCAGAAGGGCGGCTTCCTCGAGCGGACCCCGCTCTGGTTCTACCTGCTCAAGGAGGCCGAGGTCCGGGCCGGCGGCAACTCGCTGGGCGAGGTGGGCAGCACGATCGTCGCCCAGACGCTCGTCGGCCAGCTGCGCCTCGACCCGGGCTCGTACCTCAACGTCCAGCCCGGCTGGGTGCCGGAGGACGGCGTCCGGCTGTCCGACGGCCGGGGCGTCCGCACGATCAAGGACCTGTTCCGGGTGGCCGGCGTCTTCCCGGTCCGGCCGTAGTTCCCGCCACTGTGCCGTCCGTCAGGACGGACGGCACAGGTCGGCGACGGCCCGCGCGAACTCCTCCGGCGCCTCCTGGGGCACGTTGTGCTCCGCGTCCAGCACCCGGTAGTCCACCAACGACGAGAACTTCCGCTCGTGCGCGCTGCGCGGCTGGGGCGGGCGCACGGTGTCGTGCTCCCCGTCCAGAACGATCGTGGGGACGTCGATCCGCGGCAGTTTCGCGATCGCGTCCTCGGTGGCCGCGTACGCGGGGTCCCCGTCGACGAGGCCGAACCGGTGCCGGTAGGAGTGCACGACGACGTCGACGTAGTCGGCGTTGTCGAACGACGGCGCGGTGGCCGCGAACTCGGCGTCGGTGAACGACCAGGTCGGCGACCACTCGCTCCACAGCAGCCGGGCGTACTCGGCGCGGTACCGGGTCAGCCCGCGGACCCCGCGCTCGCCGTGCAGGTAGTACTGGTACCAGAGCCGCCGCTCCGACGCCGGATGCGTCGGGGCGTCCGACCCGGCGATGTCCTGGACGTTGTAGCCGTTCGCGGTGACCAGCCCGCGCACCCGGTCCGGCCACAGCGCGGCGACCAGGCAGGCCGCGCGCCCGCCCCAGTCGTACCCGGCCACCACCGGCCGGTCGAGCCCGAGGGCGTCGATCAGCGTCAGCAGGTCGTGGGCCAGCGCGGCCTGCTGACCCGAGCGGACGGTCCCGGCGTCGAGGAACCGGGTCGGCCCGTAGCCCCGCAGGTAGGGCACGATCACGTCGGCCTCGGGGAGCGTCACCCGGTCGAACGACCGCACGTCGTACGGGAAGCCGTGCAGCAGGACCACCGGCGGGCCGTCCGGGTCGCCGCGCCGTTCGTAGGCGACGTCGAGGACTCCGGCGCGGACGTGGTGCAGAGGGTCGGTCACTCAACTACTCAACCGCATCAGGCTCTCCGCCGTCGCCAGGATCGCCTCCTCCGGAGGCCGCGGGTTCCAGCCCAGCTCGGTGCGGATCCGCGCGATCCGCAGCTGCTTCGGCGTCACGTCCGGCCCGTCGGCCTCGGCCGCCGGGAGCCGGTCGGCGAGCTCCGGGTACCGGTCGCGGAGGATCCGCGCGATCTCCAGGTAGCTCGCCTGCGCGCCGAGGTACGGATCGTCCGGCGCGGCCGCCGTCGCCAGGTAGCGCCGGCCGGCCGCGGCCGGCGCGGTCATCGCGCGCACGTGCGCGTCGGCCACGTCCCGCACGTCGACGATCCCGAACGACGACTTGGGGACGGTCGGGAGCGCGCCCTGGAGCATCGCCGCGACCATGCCGACCGACGCCGAGAGCGACGGGTGCAGGGCCGGCCCGAAGATGCCGGTCGGGTTGATCACGACGAGTTCGAGCCCGTCGTCGTGCGCGTAGTCCCAGGCCGCGCGTTCGGCGATCGTCTTCGAGCGGACGTAGGCGGGCAGGTCGTCGGCCGGGTCGGTCCAGTCGGACTCGTCGTAGGGGCGTCCGACCGGCGGGGCGCTGTACCCGATCGCCGCGAACGAGGACGTCATCACGGCCCGCCGGGCCTTCCGGGCGGCTCGGAGCACCCGGAGCGCCCCGTCCCGGGCCGGGACGATCACGTCGTCCGGGTTCTCGGGCTCACGCGCCGGGAACGGGGACGCGACGTGCAGCACGTACTCGCAGCCGTCGACCGCGCGCTCCCATCCGTCGTCCGAGAGGAGGTTCGCTTCGACGACGTCGACGTCGTGGTCGAACGTGGGGGACCGGTCGAGGGACCGGACCGTCGTCCGCACGCGGTGGCCGTCTTCCCGCAGGCGGGCGATGGTGTGTGACCCGAGGAACCCGGTGCCGCCGGTGACCAGGACGTCGGCCATCAGCGCAGCTCCCCGGTGACCGCGATGGTCTCGTCGATGGCGGCCTGCTCGGCGGCCACGTCGCCGCGCTCGCGGGCGGCCCAGAGCCGGACCTTGGCGTCGAGGTAGCGCCGGCGGACCTGCAGCCGCTCGATCTCGTCGGCCAGCCGGGCCGAGTGACGCTCGAACAGCTCGCGCTGGTGGCTCGGGTCGGTCATGCCGCGCAGGTAGGCGCGCATGTCGTCGATGCCCATCCCGGCCGTGCGCAGGCAGGCCAGGGCCTCGATCGTGTCGACGGTGCCGTCGTCGTAGCGGCGGTGGCCGCTCTGCGGATCGCGCGGGACCGGGGCGATCAGCCCGATGCGTTCGTAGTACCGGAGGGTCGCCTCGGGGAGCCCGCTGCGCCGGGTGACCTCCTGGATCGATGTCATGCTCCTACTCTGCAAAACCTGAAGTGCTTCAGGTCAAGAGCGACGAGGGAGCCGGATGCGCGCTCGCCCAAGTTCGCCCGCCTGCGCTGCCGCGGGCGGAGGCGGCCAGACCCCGCGCCGCCCGGGGCTTCGATCCGTCGGCGCGGCGGCCGCACCAGGTGCAGAACGGCCCGGCCTGGGTTGGCCCTAACGGTTGGTGCGGCCGAGGTCGACGGGGAGCTGGATGCCGGTGACGTGGCGGGCCTCGTCGGACGCGATCCACGCGACCGCGGCCGCGATGTCGTCGGCCTGACTGATGCCGTCCGGCAGCGACCCCATGTACAGCGGCCCGAGCGCCGGGTTGGCGCCGATCAGGTCGTTGATCTCAGTCATCGCCAACCCGGTCTGCACGCCGTACGGATGCACCGAGTTGACCCGGATCCGGTACTCGGCCAGCTCGTTGGCCAGCGTCTTCGACAGCCCGGTGACGCCGTGCTTGGCCGACACGTAGTCGGCCAGGAACGGCAGCCCGACGAGCCCGGCGACCGAGCTCGTGAACGTGATCGACCCGCCGGTGGCCTGCTCGATCATCGTCGGGATGGCGGCCTTCGCGGTGTGGAACGCACCGGTCAGGTTGATGTCGATCGTGGTCTTCCAGTGCTCGGCGTCGATCTCCCAGGCCCGCGCACCGGTCGTCATGCCCGCGTTGGCGATCACCACGTCGAGCCGGCCGAGTTCGGCGACCCCGGCGTCCACCGTGGCCTTCACCGCGTCGTAGTCGCGGGTGTCGGCCTGGCGGGCCACGATCCGCCGGTCCAGCTTCTCGACCAGCCGGACGGTCTCGGCCAGGTCCTCGGGCGTCGACCCGGCGTAGGTGGTGGTCGGGATGTCGGCGCAGAGGTCGAGCGCGATGATGTCCGCGCCCTCGGCGGCCAGGCGCAGCGCCTCGGCCCGGCCCTGCCCGCGGGCGGCGCCGGTGATGAACGCGACCTTGCCGACGAAACGCCGGGCGATCGGGGTGTTCGGGACCGGCGCGGCCGGAATCTCCGTCATAGGACTCTCCTTGTGACCAGCACTAAATCGCTTTAGCGGACGCTACCCTAGAGCCATGCCGCGCACGAGGGTCACGCTGAAGGACGTCGCCCGCCTCAGCGGTGTCTCGCCGGCCACCGCGAGCTTCGTGCTCAACCAGGTGCCCGGGCAGACGATCCCGGCGGCCACCCAGGCCCGGGTGCGGCAGGCCGCCGACGAGCTGGGTTACGTCCCGCACGGCATCGCCCGGGCGCTGCGCGAGGGCACGTCCCGGATCGTGATCCTCAACGTCGGGCGGCTACCGCGCCGCTCCACGCTGGAGAGCTTCGTCGACGGGCTGGACGCCGAGCTCACCCGGCTCGACCACACGCTGCTGGTCCGGTACGGCGGATCGCTCAGCCGGGCCGTCGGCGCGGCGGCGCCCCGGGCCGTGCTCGACCTGGCCGGCCTGTACGCGAGCGAGGACCCGGACGCGCTGGACGGCGGCTGGATCGCCGGACTGGCCGCGCACACGCTGACCCAGATCGCCCATCTCGCGCGCACCGGCCACACCGCGATCGGGTTCGCGGTGCCCGAGGATCCCCGCGTCGCCCGGCTGGCCGAGCTGCGGTCGGCGCAGGCCCGGACGGCGGCGGCCGGCCTCGGCCTGGCCGAGCCGGTCACGTTCCCGGTCGGCGAGTCGGCCGTCGCCGGCCTGGCCGCGCTGCGCGCCGGCCATCCCGAGATCACCGCGGTAGCGGCCTTCGACGACGACGTCGCGATCCGCCTCCTCGCCGCCGCCCGCGAGCTGGACGTACCGGTGCCCGGTCGGCTCGCGGTGATCGGCTTCGACGACGCCGACTACGGGGCACTGTGGACCCCGGCGCTGACCACGGTCCGGATCGACGGCGCCGCCTACGGCCGCTGCGCCGCCCGGGTAGCCCTCGGCCTCCCGCCGGGTTCCCTACCCCCCGACGCGGCGGTCGTCGTCGAGCGCCAGTCGGCATAGCCCGGCCGATCGACGCGAAACCGGGGTTGTGAGGCACCCCGAAGCCCCGATTACCGGCCAATCCGCGGGTCAGGGCAGCGGGCTGACCGGCGCGAGCCACAGGCCCACCAGCGCGTCGGTCAGGCCGGACGCGGCGGACGACCAGCCGACCCAGGGGCCGTGCCCGCCCTCGGCCAGCACCCGTTCGCACTCGGCGAGCAGGTCGACGATGAGCAACCGGGTCATGTAGTTGCGCTGCAGCCGCACCTCGAGCGGCAGCGGGGGCGAGCAGCGGTTGAGGCCGTCGAGCACGTCGGTGAGGATCGGGTCCTCGAGCGCCTCGGACGTGACCAGGTCGCGATAGGCCGGGTCGGCCATCAGCTGCGCGCTGAAGCGGGCGAACCACGTCGGGGCGCCGAGTGACTCCAGGTAGTCGGTGGCGGGCCGGACCCAGCAGCTGATCCAGTCGCGGGGGTCCTCCGAGCCGCGGATGCTCTCCACCAGCGCCCGGCGTCGCTCGATCACCGGGCCGTGGTGCCTGCGGAGGATCGCCCGGACCAGGTCGGTCTTCGTGCCGAAGTGGTAGTTCACCGCCGCGTTGTTGCCCTGACCGGCCGCTTCGCTCACCTGACGGTTCGACACCACGGTGAGCCCGCGCTCGGCGAACAGGCGCTCGGCCGCGTCGAGGATCGCCTCGCGCGTCGCCGTCGCTCTGGTCGTCTCCATCCGGCCATCTCCTCGCTGTGGCTCACGACACCTGCGGCCAGCTTGACGCTTGTATCAAGCAACCGATTACATGTGGGTAGTCAAGCAGGTGATTTAAACACTCTCACTAAGGCGCAGTCGTGCAAACATCCGAACGGTCCGAGCGGACGAATCTCGTCGTGGCCGTGCTGGCCGCGGCGGGCATCTCGGTCTCGCTGATGCAGACCCTGGTCATCCCGTTGATCCCGGAGCTGCCGAAGCTCCTGCACGCCGCCCCGAGCGACGCCGCCTGGGCCATCACCGCGACGCTGCTGGCCGCGGCGGTCGCGACCCCGGTCGTCGGCCGGCTCGGCGACATGATCGGCAAGCGCACGATGCTGCTGTTCAGCGTCGTCCTGATGATCGTCGGGTCGGTGATCGGGGCGCTGAGCGACAGCCTGACGCCGATGATCGTCGGACGCGCCCTGCAGGGCGCGGCGGCGGGCGTGATCCCGCTGGGCATCAGCCTGATGCGGGACACCGTCCCGGCCGAGCGTCTCGGCTCGGCGACCGCGCTGATGAGCGCGTCGCTCGGCATCGGCGGCGCGCTCGGGCTGCCGGCGGCCGCGCTGCTGGCCGACCACGCCGACTGGCACGCGCTGTTCTGGGTGTCGGCCGCGGTCGGCGCGCTGGTCGGCCTGCTGGTGCTGGCGTTCGTGCCGCACTCGACCGTGCGCACCGGCGGTCGCTTCGACTACGTGGGGGCCGTGGGACTGTCCGCCGCACTGATCTCCCTGCTGCTCGCGATCTCCAAGGGCGGCGACTGGGGCTGGACCAGCGGTCTGACGATCGGGCTGTTCGTCGTCGCGGTCGTCGTCGTGCTGGCCTGGGGCTTTTACGAGCTGCGCACCACTCAGCCGCTGGTCGACCTGCGGACGACGGCCCGGCGCCAGGTGCTGCTGACGAACCTCGCGTCGATCGGGATCGGCTTCGCGATGTTCGCGATGTCGCTGGTCATTCCGACGCTCCTGCAGCTGCCGACCGCGACCGGGTACGGGCTGGGCAAGAGCATGCTGACCGTCGGCCTGGTGATGGCGCCGTCCGGCCTGGTGATGCTGGTCGCGGCCCCGCTGGCGGCCCGGGTCGCCCGGGTGCGCGGCTTCAAGCTGACGCTGATCATCGGCGCGGTGATCATCGCCGCCGGGTACGGGTTCGACGCGCTGTTCATGGACGCGATCTGGCAGCTGGTGCTCGGCACCTGCATCATCGGCGCGGGCGTCGGCTTCGCCTACGGCTCGATGCCGGCCCTGGTGATGGCGGCCGTGCCGGTCTCCGAGACCGCGGCCGCGAACAGCCTGTCGACGCTGATGCGCTCGCTCGGGACGTCGTTCGCGAGCGCCGTCGGCGGGGCGATCATCGCGAACATGACCGTGGCGCTCGGGCCGGTGTCGGTGCCGTCGCAGAACGCGTTCCGGGTCGTGCTGCTGCTCGCGTCGGGCGCGGCCCTCGTCGGCGCGCTGATCGCGGTGTTCATCCCGCGGCACACGCGTCCGACGCCGGACGCGGCGATCCCGGCCGAGGAGGCCGACGGCCTCGAGGCCGCCGTCGCGCACTGACCTCGTCGACGACGACGGGGCGTCCCGTCGTTGTTTGAACCATTCCAGAGACGGACAGGAGACGAACGTAGGCAGACGATCCCAATCGACGACGTGAGGAGTCTGCGTATGACCAAGCCCACCACTACGGACGCGGGGATTCCCGTCGCCAGCGACGAGCATTCGCTGACGGTCGGGCCCAACGGTCCGCTGCTGCTCCAGGACCACTACCTGATCGAGCAGATGGCGAACTTCAACCGGGAACGCATTCCGGAGCGCCAGCCCCACGCCAAGGGCGGCGGGGCGTTCGGGTCGTTCGAGGTGACGCAGGACGTCAGCGCGTTCACCCGGGCCGCGGTGTTCCAGCCCGGCGCGTCGACCGACGTCCTGATCCGGTTCTCGACGGTCGCGGGAGAGCGGGGCAGCCCCGACACCTGGCGCGACCCGCGCGGGTTCGCGGTGAAGTTCTACACCAGCGAGGGCAACCTCGACATCGTCGGCAACAACACGCCGGTGTTCTTCGTCCGCGACCCGATGAAGTTCCAGCACTTCATCCGCTCGCAGAAGCGCCGGGTCGACAACAACCTGCGCGACCACGACATGCAGTGGGACTTCTGGACGCTGTCGCCGGAGTCGGCCCACCAGGTGACCTGGCTGATGGGGGACCGGGGCATCCCGCGGACCTGGCGCCACATGAACGGCTACTCCAGCCACACGTACATGTGGATCAACGCGGCCGGCGAGAAGTTCTGGGTGAAGTACCACTTCAAGACCGACCAGGGCGTGGAGTGCTTCACGCAGGACGAGGCTGACCAGATGGCCGCGATCGACACCGACTACCACCAGCGTGACCTGTTCGAGCACATCCGGGACGGGGAGTTCCCGAGCTGGACGCTGAAGATGCAGATCATGCCGTTCGAGGACGCGAAGACCTACCGGTTCAACCCGTTCGACCTCACGAAGGTGTGGCCGCACGCCGACTACCCCCTGCAGGGCGTCGGCCGTCTCACCCTCAACCGCAACGTGAGTGACTACCACACGGAAATGGAGCAGGCCGCGTTCGAGCCGAACAACGTCGTGGCCGGCACCGGGCTCTCGCCGGACAAGATGCTGCTCGCCCGGGGCTTCAGCTACTCCGACGCCCACCGGGCTCGGTTGGGCGTCAACTACCGGCAGATCCCGGTGAACTCGCCTCACGTCGAGACGCACGCGTACTCGAAGGACGGCGCGATGCGGATCCACAACAGCAAGGATCCGATCTACGCGCCGAACTCCTACGGCGGCCCGGCCGCCGACCCGGCCCTGACCGACGACGGCGGCACCTGGTACGCCGACGGCGACCTCGTGCGCAGCGCGTACACGCTGCGCCCGGAGGACGACGACTGGGGCCAGGCCGGGACGATGGTCCGGGACGTGCTGTCGGACGACGAGCGGGCGCGGCTGGTGGACAACATCGTCGGCCACCTGCTCAACGGGGTGAGCGAGCCGGTGCTGGTGCGCGCGTTCGAGTACTGGCACAACGTCGACAAGGGCCTGGGAGACCGGGTCGAGGCCGGCGTGCGGGCCAAGCAGTCGGAGAAGGACCCGAAGGCGGCGGACCAGGGCAACCCGGCCCGGTCCAGCGCCCAGGCCAAGGCGTAAGCCCACCGCGCGACGCCCCCGCAGCTGCGGGGGCGTCGTCGCGCGTCCGGCGTCAGCAGTCGGATTCGGCCTCGAGGCAGACCTGGACGGCCGGAGGGCCGTCGCACGGGCCGGTCTCGGCGGTTGGGCCGGCGCACGCGTCGCCCGGCGTGGCGCACGGGTCGGTGGCGGCGCGGGCGGCGGCGTCGCCGCCGGCGAAGCGTTCGGCGGCGGCGGCGAAGGCCGGCAGGTCCTCGGGCGTCACGTGCGCGAGCAGATGACGACGGACGCTCGCCAGGTGGGTGGGCCAGGCGGTCTCGAGACGGGCCAGGCCGGCGTCGGTGAGCACGGCGGTCCAGCCGCGGCCGTCGTCGCAGGCTCGTACCCGCTCGACCGCCCCGGTGCCCTCGAGCCGCGACACGATGCGGGACATCCCGCTCAGCGAGAGCGCGCAGCGGGCGGCCAGCTCGGTCATCCGGAGCCGCCGGTTCGGGGCCTCCGACAGCTGCATGAGCGCCGAGTACTCGCTCAGTGACATGCCCTGCTCACGCAGCAGGTCGGCGTCGAACACGCGCGGGACCGTGAGGATCGCCCGGCCGAAGGCGCGGACGAACGCCTCCTCGGACGGGTCGAGCGGCACGGGCGCGTCGGTCGTCACGTGAGGAATACTACTGCGACGGAGTGGTTGCTTGACAAAGCAAGTACTTCCAGATTTGCTTGAAGCGGCAAGTAAACCGACCCCTCAGCAGGAGACAACGCGTCATGACCCGTATCGGGATCATCCTGGGCAGCACCCGTCCCAACCGCAACGGCGAGCAGGTCGCCAAGTGGGTGCTCGACATCGCCTCGCAGCGTGGGGACGCCGAGTACGAGCTGGTCGATCTGCGTGACTTCCCGCTGCCGCACCTCGACGAGCCCATCCCGCCGTCGGCCGGGCAGTACCAGAACGACCACACCAAGGAGTGGGCCGCGAAGATCGCGTCGTTCGACGGCTACGTCTTCGTCACTCCGGAGTACAACCACAGCGTCTCGGGCGTCCTGAAGAACGCGATCGACTACCTCTACGCGGAGTGGAACAACAAGGCCGCCGGCGTCGTGTCCTACGGCGCGGTCGGTGGTGCGCGCGCGGCCGAGCAGCTGCGGCTCATCCTCGGCGAGCTCCAGATCGCCGACGTCCGCCAGCAGGTGACGGTCTCGCTGCTCACCGAGTTCGAGAACTTCAGCGTGTTCAAGCCGACCGACTACCTGGCCCAGGCGCTGGGCACCCTGCTCGACCAGACGGTGGCCTGGAGCAACGCGCTCGAGGCGGTCCGCACGCCGGCCGCGGTCGGAGCCTGATCACTCCCCAGCACTCCGCCCGGCCGGGAACGGCCGGTGCGGAGGACTGCGGGCAGCTGCCGGTCGAGAACGGCGAGTTCGTCCGGCGGATTCTGGACACGGTCGGAGGCCGGTGGCCCCTGCTCGTGCTCGCGCATCTGGACGGCGGCCCGCGTCGGTACCGCGAGCTGGAGCAGGTGCTGACCGGGATCTCGCAGCGCATGCTCACGCTCACGTTGCACCGGCTGGGGGAGGACGGCCTGATCAGCCGGGCCTCGTTCGCCGAGATGCCGCCGCGGGTCGAGTACTCCCTGACGCCGCTGGGAAAGTCGCTTCTCGACGCGGCGGCCGGGCTGGTGCGCTGGGTGTCCGACCACCATTCGGCTATTGATCGGGCGCGCCGACCCGGACGATGATCTTGCCGCGGAAGTGGCCGTGCTCATTCATTTTCTGGGCCTCGGCGAGTTCGCGGAGCGGAAATTCGGCGGCGATCTCCGTGGCGAATTCGTTCGCGGCGGCCCGAGGGAGTACGTCGCGGAACGAGTCGGCGAACAATTCGAGCGGGCCCGGCCCCATCGTGATCGGGACGCCCAGTGCCGGGGCGTCGAGATCCACGACGGTGAGGATTCTGTTGGCCGGGACCAGCGGAAGGATCCGGCGGACGAATCCGCGGCCACCGCAGTCGAGCGCCCGATCGACGCCGTCCGGAGCGACGGTGGCGAGCTGGTCGAGCATCGCGTCGCCGTATTCGATCGGGGTCGCGCCGAGCCGGCGGAGGTAGGCGTGGTTCTCCGGCCGCGCGGTGCCGACGACTTTCGTTCCGGACCCGGCGAGGAGCTGGACGGCGGCGCTGCCCACCGCGCCGGCGGCCCCGTTGACCAGCACTGTTTCCCCTGCGCTGACGGCGAGCTCGGCCAACGCCCGGCGAGCCGTCTCGACGCCCTGCGGGATCGTCACGGCGTTCCGCAGCGGTAATTCGTCGGGCACGATCGCGACCCGATTCGGCGTGGTGAGCACGTACTCGGCGTCGCCGCCGCCGCGCACGAACCCGGCCACCCGGTCGCCGACGCGGAAGTCGTGGTCGCCGTCTCCGACGTGGTCGACGATTCCGGAGATCTCGTTCCCGAGAATCACCGGGAAGTTCTGGGGGAGGATGTCGGCCAGGAGGCCGGAACGGATCTTCCATTCGATGGCATTGAGAGCCACGTAGGCGACGCGGATGCGGATTTCGCCGGGGCCGGGTGTGGGGGTGGGGATCTCGGTGTATTCGAGGACGTCGTGATCGCCGTAGCGGGAAATGACTTGAGCGAACATGGGCGCAATGATGCATCGCATTTCGATCGCCTACAAAACGCACATCGATGTTCGTTCGGAGTGTTCCAGTAGGGTGACCCGCGGCGTCTCCCGTGAGGCCGTCCGCCGCTCGGAGCTCGCCAGGCCGGCCGCCAGCACCTCGAGCAGCACGGTCGCCCCGACGGTGGCCACGAGCGGGCGCCGTGCCAGCCCCCGGCCGAGCGCGGCCCACCGACGCGGCTCCGGCCCGGAGTGGCCGAAGACCGGGATGCGCGGCCAGAACACCCGGCGTCCGAGCAGCACCAGCAGCGCCGCCACCACGAGACCGGTGATCAGCAGCAACGTCCCGTCGATCCCGTCGAACACCGCGTCGAGGTCGGCGCCGAGCGCAGCCGGTCCGGTGACCGCGACGGTCAGACCGGCCGGATGGTCGGCCACCAACGCGCGGGCCTTCGGCACCGCGTCTCCGCCCGGCCGGCCGACCGGAACGCGCACCACCATCGCGGTTCCGTCTGTCGAGATCTGGACGCTCCGCGGCGAGCCGCCCGGCGGGTCGACGCTCTGCGGCGGGCCGCTGGCGAACTCGGCGGTCAGAGTGCGGAGGTGCCGCTCGGCGGCCGCCCGGTCGGACGCCGTGACCCCGCCGTCCCGGTGGTACACCACCTGGAGGTCCTCGTCCGGAGGCGTCGGCAGGCTGTCCCTCCAGGCGGCGACCGTGACCCACGGACCGTAGCGGTCGGCGATCTTCACGGGTTCTCTCCGGTCGGAGCGGGATGCGACGCACCGAAGCGTCGCCCCCGACCCGGTGCCGGGTCGTCGGCGCGGAGCGGTCAGTCCGCCGTACTCCCGGAGGAGTACGAGGCCCCCCGGAACTGCGGCCGGCCGGCTGACCGCCGCCACTTCGCCTGATTCGCACGACAGAGCTCATCCGAACTCCTCGGCGCGAACTTCGTGAACCTCGGTCAGGGCCCGGCCGGCGGGGGCCGAGAACACGTCCGCGAGATCGGACCCCCGTGGCATCTCGGTCAAGACCGAACGGCAGAACTCTTCCAACACATCCAGGAACTCGCGGACCGCGTCATCGGGGCGCAGGAAGGCGGAAGTCAGCGACTGGCGCCCGCCGAGGGCGTCGGACAAGGCTTTGACATCGAGCGCATCCGAGCTCCGCAATCGCGCCCAATCGAACGGCTCGTTGCCGGCTTCGAGCCTCGCCGCATCGATCTCACTCTCGGTCTCGGAAACCTCTCGCCGAAATCGGTCGATGAGTAGCCGAACCTCTCCGGGCGCCGGAAAACGGAGTTCATTGGCGGGCGAGACGATGCCCACCTTATCGGTGGCGAGACGCTGTGTTTTGCGGCCGCCGAGGTAACTGATCAACAACCGCACCTGGTAGGCCAAGCGGTCGTCACCGGGCATGGCGTGGTCGAACAGCGTTCCGCCCCCGTGCGGTTCTACTTCGGCCCTGATGACGAATCGGTCGGACTCGCCGGCTTTCAACTCGTGAGACAGGTTCAGCCCGTCGGACCCTCGAACAGCGCGCTCCAAGGGGTGCGGAGCGGCCTTCGCGCCGGCGAACGATCGACCGACCGCCTTCTCCGGACTCGGCAGCAAAACCGTGTAGTGGGCGGACGGAGGGAGGAGAGCTGCACCGCTCCTGTCGTCCTTCGCGACCGGCGGCCGAACGTGCGTGAACCGGCGGGCCCAGACGACCTCCACATCGCAGCCGACGATGAGCGCCGTGCCGGTTCCGGAATTGACGAGACGGACGTCTATCGTCGGCGGCGTTTGGCCGAAAGTCCCCTGCGGGGTGTCGATCCCGCTCACATCGAGGTGCGGATATCCGTCGACGCGGAGGCCATTGGTACGAACGACTGGCCTGATCTTCGGTCTGCGATACCGATTCACGTACCAGGTGATTCCGCTTCCCAGAAGCGCAGCTAAGACAGCGGCCAGAGCGATCCAATTCGCTGCGTGCACCGTTCAACCGTAGTCCTGATCGTCAATGAGGCGGGGTCGTCAGTGGCGCCGAACTACGGAATTGCCGCCGCCGGGCTCAGCCGCCCAGGGATCGCTCCAGTTCCCGCTTGAGCAGCTTCCCGGTCGCCGAGTACGGCAGCGCGTCGACGAACCGGACGTGGGCGGGCACCTTGTAAGGCGCCAGGGTCAGCCCCACCCACTCCCGGACCTCCCGCGCGCTGAGCGACGACACGACCACCGCCAGCACCTCCTGGCCCAGATCGTCGTGCGGCACCCCGATCACCGCCGCGTCCAGGATCGCCGGATGCTCGGACAGCCGGTTCTCGATCTCGATCGGGTAGATGTTCTCGCCGCCGCGGATGATCATGTCGCGCAACCGCGACTCCAGCTGCAGCATGCCGCCGAGGATCCGGCCGTAGTCGCCGGTGCGGTACCAGCCGTCGGCGTCGAGCACCGCCGCGGTCGCGGCCGGGTCGCCCCAGTAGCCCAGGAACCCGCTCGGGCAGCGGATCGCGATCTCGCCGACCTCGTCGCCCTCGGAGAGCACCCGCACCTCGGACGTCGGCGTCGCGTACCCGATCGACTGCGGGTTGTCCACCAGCAGCTCACCGGCGATGTTGGTGCCCTGCCCGCAGGTCTCGCTCATCCCGAACCCCATGGCCGGCCGCGCCCCGGGGATCACCGACCCCAGCAGCGCGGCCAGCTCGGACGACATCGGCGCGCCGCCGAACCCGATCGTCCGCAGGGTGCTCACGTCGTAGGAGGCCAGAGCCGGATGGCGCAGCAGCCGCAGCAGCTGCGTCGGCACCCCCGACCACTGCGTGACCCCGTACCGCGCGGTCAGCGACAGATGGACCAGCGGGTCCCAGCGCCCGCGCGGCGGGAACACCATCGTCATCCCGTTGAACGGGCCGCCGGCCAGCAGCGGTCCGATCCCGGAGATGTGGAAGAACGGCCCTACCAGCAGCGAGACCGGCGGCGACGAGGGCGTCTCCCGGCCGGCCAGCAGCGCGTCGGCGGCCCCGCGGAACTGCGAGTCCTGGGCGAAGTTGACCAGGCCCCGGTGGGTGATCGTCGCGCCCTTCGGGCGCCCGGTCGTCCCGCTGGTGAACAGGATCGCGACCGGATCGTCCTCGCCGAGCTCCGGGTCCAGCGGTGCGGCGGCCCGTCCGAGCTGCGAGAACACCTCGCCGAAGGTGACGGTCGGCAGGCCCGGGTCCTCGGTCAGGCGGTCGAGCTGCCTCGGCTCGCCCACGAGCACCCGTGGCTGCGCCACGGCCAGGCCGTGACGCATCTCCGCGCCGGTCCACCAGCCGTTCAGACCGACGCTGATCGCGCCCAGCCAGGCCACCGCCCACAGCGTCAGCGCGTACTCCAGGCTGTTCGGTCCGACGACCGCGACCCGGTCGCCCCGCCCCACCCCGTAGACGTCCCGCAGGACGGCGGCCACCGCCGGGATCCGGTCGACGGCCTCCTTGTAGGTCAGCTGCCGGTCCGGAAACACCAGATACGGACGGTCGGAGTGCTGCTCGGCCGCGGCCAGCAGCACTGCGGGAAGATGGGGGTGACGACGCGCGAACACCGTCATCGGCACCCCGCGCACGTCGTCGCGGACGAGCTCGAACGGGCTGTCGGGCGCGAGCAGCCCGGATCTCAGGTCGGCGGGGAATCGGTCGAGGTCGTTCGCGAGCAGCGCCATTGCTGGTCCTTCCGAGGGGAGCGGGGAGGACGACCAATGGTTATCGACAATATTGAAACCGAAGTCTATTTTCAATGGCGAAACACCGGGCGCACGAAGGAGCGGCATGGCCATCGCGTTGACCGAGGAGCAGCAGGAACTCAGCGCCGCCGTCGAGGGATTCGTGGCGCGGTACGCGTCGCGCACCCGCGCGGACCTGGACTCGTTCGCGGCCGGCGAGCGGCCCGACCACTGGCGCGCGCTGGTCGCGCAGGGCCTGCACGCCGTGCACCTCCCGGAGTCCCACGGCGGCCAGGGCGGCGGCCTCGGCGACCTCGCGGTCGTCCTCGACGCGGTCGGCCGCGGCCTGCTCCCGGGCCCGTTCGTCCCGACGGTGCTGACGTCGGCCGTGGTGTCGCGCACGCCCGAAGGCCCGGCCCGCGACGACCTGCTCGACCTGCTCGTCCGCGGGGCGATGGCCGCGCTGGTCCAGCCCGGGAGCAACCTCACCGCGACCCCGTCGGCCGGCGGCTGGGTGCTCGGTGGGCAGTCCGCGCCGGTCCTCGGCCTGCTCGCCGCCGACGTCCTCGTGGTGGGCGCGGAGACCGGCAGCGGAACGGTCTGGCTGCGGCTCGACCCGGACGCCGACGGCGTCGAGCGGGTCGCCGAGGAGGGCGTCGACCTGACCCGGGACATCGGACGCCTGTACCTGGACGAGGTCGCGGTGCCGGCCGGCGCCGAACTGGGCGAGCTCGCCGACGTGCGTCACCTGGTCACCGCGCTGTCCGCGGCCGAGACCGCCGGGGTGATGTCGTGGTGCGTCCGCTCGGTCGTCGAGTACGCGCAGGTGCGTGAGCAGTTCGGCCGGCCGATCGGATCGTTCCAGGCGGTCAAGCACAAGACCGCGCGGCTGTTCGTCGCGGCCGAGCTCGCCGCCGCCGCGGCCTGGGACGCCGTCCGCAGCCTCGACCAGGACGCCGACCAGCAACGGCTCGCGGTCGGCAGCGCGGCCGTCGTCGCGCTGGGCCGGGCCGTGGACGCGTGCCTCGAAGCCGTGACGCTGTTCGGCGGCATCGGCTTCACCTGGGAGCACGACGTCCACCTGTACTGGCGGCGGGCGATGAGCCTGGCCGCGCTGACCGGCCCGCCCGGCACCTGGCTGGCCGACCTAGGCGAGGCCGCGCTCGATCACCGGCGGTCGGCGAGCGTCGTGCTGGCCGACGAGGACTCGGACTTCCGCCGAGCGATCGGCGCCACGATCGACACCGCTCTCGACCTCCCGGAGGACGGCAACGCCCGGCGCCGGTTCCTCGCCGACGCCGGGCTGATCTCCCCGCACTGGCCCGCGCCGTACGGTCTCGGCGCCACCCCGGCCCAGCAGCTCACGATCGCCGAGGAGTTCGCCCGCAGGAGCTACACCCCGCCGAGCACGGTCATCGGCGAGTGGGCGATGCCGACGATCCTCGCCCACGGCACCCCCGAGCAGGCCGAACGCTTCGCCGGCCCGACGCTGCGCGGCGAGCTCGTCTGGTGCCAGCTGTTCAGCGAGCCCGGCGCGGGCTCCGACCTGGCCGGCCTGTCCACGAAAGCCGTCAAGGTCGACGGCGGCTGGCGGCTGGACGGGCAGAAGGTCTGGAACTCCGGCGCCCACCAGGCCGACTGGGGGATCTGCCTGGCCCGCACCGACCCGGACGCTCCCAAGCACAAGGGCATCAGCTACTTCCTCGTCGACATGCGCGCCGACGGCGTCGACGTGCGCCCGCTGCGGCAGGCCACCGGAGCGTCGGAATTCAACGAGGTGTTCCTGACCGGGGTGTTCGTCCCCGACGACGGTGTCGTCGGCGCGCCCGGCGACGGGTGGCGGCTGACGATGACGACGCTCGGGAACGAGCGGACCTCGATCTCTTCGACGCTGGGAAGCCGCGACGAGGAGCCGCTCCGCGACCTGATCACCAAGAACCTCTACGCGGGCAGCCGGTCGGACGCGATCGCCGCCCTGGGCCGGACCGCCGCCTACGGGAACGCGCTCGGCGCGCTGACGCTCCGGGAGACACTGCGCCGGCTGGCCGGGCAGCAGCCCGGCGCGGGAGCCAGCGTCGCCAAGGTGGCCAGTGCCCAGCTGCACCGGGACGCGGCCGACCAGACGTTCGCGCTCGGCGGGCCGGAGGCCGCCGTGCGCAGCGGCGGGCCGGCCGACGTGGCCCGGCTGGAGCTCGGCGCGCCCGCCCAGCTGATCGGGGGCGGAACGGTGGAGATCCAGCTCAACGTCATCGCCGAGCGCGTGCTGAAGCTACCCCGCGGCTGACCCGCCGGGGTGACGAGTAGAAGGAGACTCCGAGTACCGTTCATCCAGTAATCCGAACAAAGGGCGGTTGGAGTGGCGGAGCAGACGCAGTCCCCGGCCGGCGGGCTCTCGATCGAGGGCATGCCCGCCTGGCAGCTCGCGCGCCGCGAGAAGATCGTCCTGGCCGGCCTGCACCTGCTCGAGTCGCAGGAGTACGACCGCATCCAGATCCGGGACGTCGCGGCCGAGGCCGGCGTCGCGCTGGGGACGCTCTACCGGTACTTCTCGTCCAAGGAGCACCTGTACGCGGCGGTGCTGATGGAGTGGTCGGCGCTCGGCAAGTCGGTCGAGCGCCGGTCGAGCAAGGGCAGCCCGGAGCAGCACCTGCGGTCCCGGATCCGCGGGGTCATCAAGGCGTTCGAGCGGCAGCCGCAGTTCTACAAGGTGCAGGTGCTGCTCCAGAGCAGCACCGACCCGAATGCGAAGACGCTGCTCAACGACTTCGGCGAGGCCGCCCAGGTGAGCCTGGTCTCCGACTTCGCCGCGCTCGGCCCGCAGCGCGCCGAGGACGCGGCGACGATGATGTGGGCGATCATCAGCTCGATGCTGACCCAGTCGATCTACCACGGCGTCCCCATGCGCGAGGTCTACCGCATCGCCGACGGGTTCCTCGACCTACTCGTGCCCGATCTGGGGTAGCACCACGACCCGGCGCAGGTAGGCCCGGAGCTTGGGCTCGGTCGACGTCCGGGGCGTGTCGTACATGAGCAGCGACAGCAGCCAGCGGACCAGCGTCTCGGTGATCTCGTCGAGGTGCGGCTCCAGCCGCGGGTCGTAGTCGACGATCGGCGCGAGGATCGCCCTGGTCATCGCCAGCGCCTCCTCGGTGAGCTGCTGGTCGACGGCCCACGGGTCGGTGCGGGCGTGGCTGATCGGGTAGAACGCCGGCTCCTTCCGGAATTCCCGCCGGGCGACGACCAGCGCCTCCACCGCGAACTCGGCCGCGGTCCTGGCCCGGCGCCGGGCCGAGGCCACCACCCGCCCGGCCACGTCGGCGGCGGTGCGTTCCATCGCCGCCCCGACCAGCGCGTCCCGGGTCTCGAAGTACGCGTAGACGGTCGGCCGGGAGACGCCCGCGCGCAGGGCGATCGCGCTGATCGAGGCCCGCTCGATGCCGTGCTGCCGGATGCAGGTGACGGCCGCGTCGACGATCGCCGTGTGCACCGACGACCCCGGGGGAGCCGCCCGTGCGGTCTCAGAGCGATACACCGTGCGGTGCGCTCGGGGTGAACGTCACCGGCAGGCCCTCGTACCCGCTGACGAACGACGCCGGCCGCAGGTCCGGCTCGTCGGGGGACGCCAGCGAGAGGTCGGGGAGCCGGTCGAGCAACGCGGTGAAGATCGACGTCAACTCGAGCCGGGCCAGCGAGTTGCCCAGGCAGAAGTGCGCGCCGACGCCGAACGCGAGGTGGTTGTTCGGGGTCCGGGTGATGTCGAAGCGAAACGGGTCCTCGAACACCTCGGCGTCGCGGTTGGCGCTCGGGTACAGCAGGAGCAGCTTCTGGCCCTGCTTCAGGGCCTTTCCCCGGAAGGTGACGTCCCGGGTCACGGTCCGGGCCATGTTCCGGATCGGGCTCACCCAGCGCAGCATCTCCTCGATCGCACCCGGCAGCAGCGATCGGTCGGCCCTTAGCCGTTCCCACTGCGACCGGTCACGCAGCAGCTGGTACAGGCCGCCGGTGATCACGTGGCGGGTCGTCTCGTCGCCGCCGATCAGCAGTAGCAGCGAATCGAAGTACAGCGCCTCGTCGTCCAGCCCGTGCCCGTCCACCGACGCCCGCACGAGAACGCCGATCAGGTCGTCGCCGCCGTTCTCCCGGCGGTCGGTCAGGACGCCGGTGATGTACTCGCCGTACTCGGCCGCGGCGACGAACATCTTCTCCTGGAGCGCGGCGTCGTCGGGGGTGCCCTGGCCCCGCATCATGTCGTCCGACCAGCGCAGCAGCCGGTCGTACTGGTCCTCGCGCACCCCCAGCTGGTCGCCGATGACGATCAGCGGCAGCCAGGCGGCCAGGTCCCAGACGAAGTCGCAGGCCCCGCGTTCACAGACGCGATCGATCAGCGCGTGGGTGATCTGATCGATCCGGGCCCGCTGATCGGCGACCCGCCGGGGCGTGAACCCCTTGCTGACCAGCCGCCGTCGCTGCAGGTGCTGCGGGTCGTCGAGGTCGATCATCATCGGGGTCGGGTCCTGGTCGGGCCGGATCCCGCCGGCGCTGGAGAACAGCTCCGGGTGCAGCGACACCTCCCGGACGTCGGCGTACCGGGTGATGCCCCAGACCTGGCCGTGCGGGTCCCAGTACACCGGGTCGTTCTCGCGCAGCCAGGTGAGCGCCGAGTGCGGGTCGGCGCCCCAGAAGGCGCCGACCGTCAGCCGAGGCTGATCAACCGTGGTCAAGGTCGATCACCCCGCGGATGTTCACCCCGGCGTGCATGTCCTTGTAGCCCTCGTTGATCGTGTCGAGCGTGTACCGGTTGGTGATCATCTCGTCGAGCATCAGCTGGCCGGACTGGTAGAGCCGGAGCAGCGTCGGGATCTCCTTGCGGCCGTTCGCCGCGCCGAACAGCGTCCCGCGCAGTTCCTTCTGCCAGATCGTCAGCTCGAACAGCGACATCGTGACCTGGGTGTCCTCCATCGGGGACACCGCGGTGACCACGACCCGGCCGCCCTTGGAGACCAGCGACATCAGCCCGGCGATCTCGTCGCCCCGGGCGATGCCGACCGTGTAGATCGCCGCGTCGGCCATCATCCCGCCCGGGGTGATCTCCTTGAGCAGCTCGACGGCGTCGGCGACGCTGGCCGCGGTGTGCGTGGCCCCGAACGTCTTGGCCTGGTCACGCTTGAACTCGACCGGGTCGACCGCGAGGATCTGCTCGGCCCCGGCGATCCGCGCGCCCTGCACCGCGGCCGCGCCGACCCCGCCGATACCGACGACGACGACGGTCTCGCCCGGCTGAACTTTCGCCGTGTTGACGGCCGAGCCGTAGCCGGTCGTCACCCCGCAGCCGACCAGCGCGGCCGCATCCAGCGGGATGTCGTCCGGGATCTTCACCAGCGAGTGCTCGTTCATCACCGCGTACTGGCTGAACGTCGACAGGAAGCACATCGTGAAGACGTCCTGCCCGCGGGCGTGCAGCCGGGTGGTGCCGTCCAGGCCGATGCCCATCATCAGCGTGCCGCCGACGTCGCACAGGTTCGAGCGGCCCTGCGCGCACCAGCGGCACTGACCGCAGGCCGGGATGAACATCGGCACGACGTGGTCGCCCGGCTTCAGCGCGGTGACGCCCTCACCGACCTCCTCGACGATGCCCGCTCCCTCGTGGCCGCCGACCATCGGCAGGATCGTCGGCATGTCTCCGGTGACCGCGTGGTCGTCGGAGTGGCACATGCCGGTGTGGATCAGCTTGACCAGCACCTCGCCCGCCTTCGGCGGGTCGAGGTCGATCTCTTCCACGCTCCACGGCTGGTTCCGGTCCCACAGCACCGCTGCCCTGGTCTTCATTTGGCGCTCCAGCCACTCGGGAGGTTGACGGACTGGTACTCGATGTAGGCCGCGAGCCCTTCGGGCCCGAGCTCCCGGCCGAGGCCGGACTCCTTGAACCCGCCGAACGGCGCGCAGTTCTCCAACATGAACGTGTTGACGTTGAACGTCCCGGTCCGGACGCGACGGGCGACGTCGAGCCCGGCGTCCGGGTCCTCGGTCCACACCGAGCCGGAGAGCCCGTAGCGGGAGTCGTTGGCGATCTTCACCGCGTCGTCGACGTCGCCGTACGGGATCACCGACAGGACCGGGCCGAAGATCTCCTCCTGCGCGATCGTCATCGAGTTGTCGACGTCGGTGAAGACCGTCGGTTCCACGTACCAGCCGCGGTCGAAGCCCTTGGGCCGGCCGCCGCCGAGCGCCACGGTCGCGCCCTCCTTCTTGCCCGCGGCTAGGTAGCCCTCGACGCGCTCGCGCTGGGTAGCGCTGACCAGCGGCCCGATGTGGGTGTCCTCGCCCAGCGGGTCGCCGACGACCTGCGCCGAGACCTGGTCGACGAGCGCGTCGACGACCTCGCGGTAGCGCTCGCGGGGGGCCAGGATGCGGGTCTGCGCGACGCACGCCTGCCCGTTGTTCATCAGCCCGACGTTGATCACCTGCGGCAACGCCGTCGCCAGGTCGACGTCGGGAAGGAGGACGGCGGCCGACTTGCCGCCGAGCTCCAGCGTCACCCGGCGGAGGTTCTCGCCGCAGAGGCTCGCGATCCGGCGGCCGGCCGCGGTGCTGCCGGTGAAGCTGACCTTGTCGATCCCCGGGTGCGTCACCAGGTACTCGCCGACCGCCCGGTCGGCCGGAACGATGTTGACGACGCCGGCCGGGAGGCCGGCCGCCTCGATCGCCTCGCCCAGCATCTGCCCGGAGATCGGGCTCGCCGGCGCCGGTTTGAGGACGACCGTGCAGCCCGCGGCCAGCGCCGGGGCCAGCTTCAACATGCTGACGTAGAGCGGGACGTTCCACGGCACGATCGCCGCGACCACCCCGACCGGGGCCCGCCGGACGACGGTCGGGCCGAGCAGACCGGCGCGGGTCTCCTCCCACTGGGTCTCGCGAGTCAGGCCGGCGTAGAAGTCCAGTGCCATCGTGGCCGCGAGCACCTGGCCGAAGCGCGAGAACTGGATCGGCGAGCCCATCTCGGTGCTGATCGTCCGGGCGAAGTCTTCGAGCTTCTCGTTGATGATCCCGGAGAGCCGGGCCATCGCGTCGGCGCGCTCCTCCGGGGTGGACCGCGGCCAGGGTCCTTCGTCGAAGGCCTTCCGGGCCGCGGCGACCGCTGCGTCGACGTCCGCCTTCTGCGCTTCCGGCACGCGCCCGACGATCTCTTCCGACGAGGGGGAGATGACGTCGAACGCGCTGGTGTCAGACGGGGCGACCCACTCGCCGCCGATGAAGAACGAGTCGTACGTGAGCATAAGAAGAGCCCTCTTCCGATTTCGGGTGGGCGGGCGGGGGGTGTAGGGCCGGAGCTCCTCAATTGACGCGGCGGTCGGATCCGGCCCAGTACTTGGCGCGGAGAGCCTTCTTGTCGGACTTGCCGACGGGGGTGAGCGGTAGCGACTCGGCGATGTCGACGGACTTGGGCGCGTGGATCGGGCCTTTCGCCTCACGGACCAGCGCGATCAAGGCGGCGACGTCGATCTCGGCGCCCGGGCGGGGCACGACGACGGCCTTGACGGCCTCGCCCCACTTCTCGTCCGGAACCCCGATCACCGCGGCCGCCGAGACGTCGGGGTGCGTGGTGAGCACGTCCTCGACCTCGCGCGGGAACACGTTGAACCCGCCGGAGACGATCATGTCCTTGGTGCGGTCGACGATCGTCCAGTAGCCGTCGTCGTCCTCGCGGGCGACGTCGCCGGTGTGCAGCCAGCCGCCCCGGAACGCCTCCTCGGTCTGTTCCGGCAGCTTGTGATACCCGGCCATGACCAGCGGGCCCTGGACGCAGATCTCGCCGGCCTCACCCCGGGGCACCGGCTCGCAGTTCTCGTCGAGCAGGGCGGCGCGCACCCAGGGCACCGGGCGGCCGCAGGTGGCCAGCCGGTCGGGCGTGTGCTCCTCCTTGCGGAGCACGGTGATCGTCATCGGGGCCTCGTTCTGCCCGTAGAACTGGAAGAACACCGGGCCGAACCGGTCGATGGCCTGCTGCAGCCGGGCCGGCGACGCGGCCGAGGCGCCGTAGAAGACCGTGTCCAGGCTGGACGTGTCGGTCGTGGCCAGGTCGGGGTGGTCGAGGATCGCGTACAACATCGCCGGCACGATCATCGTCGCCGTGATCTTGTGTTCCTCAACGGCGGCGAGCCACCCACCGGGCGTGAATCCGGGCAGCACGACGAACGAGCCGCCGCGCAGCAGCACCGGGATCGTGAACGCGGCCGCCGCGTGCGAGAGCGGCGCGGCGATCAGGAACCGGATGTCGTCCGGCCACTGCCACTCGGCCATCTGGATCCGGGTCAGCTCGGCGCCGCCCCGGTACGTGCTGAGCACGCCCTTCGGCCGGCCGGTGGTGCCGCCGGTGAACGACATCGAGGAGAGCGACCCGGAGTCGACCTTGGGCGGCTCGAGCGGGCCGGGCGTGTACTGCGCGGCCAGCGCGATCAGGTCCTCGCCGAGGTCGGACGGGCCGAGCGAGAGCAGCCGCCGGAGCCGGGGCGCCCTCTTGGCCACCTCGGCGACGTGCTCGGAGAGCGCCGGATCGAACACCAGCGTGTCGATCTCCGCGTTCTCCAGGACGTACGCGTGGTCGTCGGCCGACCCGAGCGGGTGCAGCGGCGTGCCGCGGCAGCCGGTCATCATCGAGGCCCCGGTGGCGAACAGGACCTCGGGCTTGTTGCGGGACAGGACCGAGATGCCGTCGCCGGGGCCGAGCCCGACGGCCCGGTACACCTGGGACCAGGTGCTGATCGCCTCGCGGTAGCCGCGGTAGGTGATCGTCTCGCCGTCCACGAAGACGGCCGGACGATCGTCGTAACGGGACAGTGCGTGGACCAACAAGTCCGGCATGAGGGGCGGTGTGTGCAACATCGTCGTCGACATGAGCGCCTCGCCGTAGCAGGGGAGCGAGCCGTAGCAGATTTACACATCCGCTCTCCAGTGACAAGGGATCCGCGCGGTAGAACGTGTTCTCATGATTGGTTCTTCAGAACTCTGAACGCCGATTCACTGCTCGGCGTACGGTGGTGATCCGGCGCACCGCGGCCGTTGGTAGAGCCCGAGAACGAGTTCTAGGAAGGACGGGTCGATGACGACGAGCGGCCGCCCCGAGACAGCCCTCGACGTGCACGGCGCCGCGTTCCGCGACGCCAACTACGCGATCTACGACGACCTGCGCGCGCGGTGTCCGGTCGCCTGGTCGACCGAGAACGGCGGCTTCTGGCTGCTGACCGACTACGACTCGGTGTTCGAGGCCACCCGCGACGACGAGCTCTTCACGTCCACGCCGGGCACGAACATCCCGTACGGCGCCGGCGACCGGGACGTCGGGCTGGCCACCGTGCTGCCGCCGATCCACACCGACCCGCCGCTGACCGGCGCGATGCGCGCGCTGACCGTCCGGCTGCTGTCGCCGGCCCGGGCCGAGGAGCTGGAGCCGGAGATCCGGGCGATCGCCGACGAGCTGATCGACGAGTTCATCGCCGACGGCCACGCCGACCTGGTCACCCAGCTCACGACCCCGCTGCCGGCCCGGGTCATCCTGCGCCTGCTCGGGTTCGTCGAGTCGGACTGGCCCGACTGGGTGCTGGTGATCCACACGTTCATCCACGGCAACGAGTACGGGATGACCCGGGAGCAGGCGACCGACCGCGTCACCACGCTGATCTTCGACGAGCTGAGCCGCCGGGAGCAGTACGACGCTCCGCCCGACGACCTGGTCGGCTCGATCCTGAACGGAACCGTCGACGGCCGGCCGCTGACGATCGAGGAGCAGTTCGGCTACATCCTGCTGCTGCTCTTCGGCGGCATGGACACGACCAGCGGCCTCACCGGCAACTCGCTGCTGCGCATGATCGAACAGCCCGAGCTGCGGCAACAGCTGATCGACCGGCCCGAGCTGATGCGCTCGGCGACCGAGGAGTTCCTGCGGCACGGCACCCCCACCCAGGGGCTGGCCCGCACGGTCAGCCGCGACACCGAGTGGCACGGCGTCCGGCTCGCGGCCGGCGACAAGGCGCTGCTGACCTGGGCCGCGGCCAACCGTGACCCGCAGGCGTTCGAGTGCCCGGCCGAGATCGACCTGGCCCGCGCGCCGAACCGGCACCTGGCGTTCGGCGTCGGCCAGCACCGGTGCCTCGGCTCCAACCTGGCCCGGGTGATGTTCCGGGTGATGATCGAGCAGATCCTGACCCGGTTGCCCGACTTCGCGCTCGACGGTGAGCCGGCCCGCTTCGACGACGCGTCCGCCGTCTACGCGCTCAAGGAGCTGCCGGTGCGCTTCACGCCCGGGGTGGCCCGGTGAGCCCTCGGGAGCAGCGTCGCGCGCAGCGCGTCGCGACGAGCCGCGAGCAGATCCTGGACGCGGCCGAGGAGCTGTTCGGCGACCAGGGCTACCGGGCGACGAGCCTGCAGCAGGTCGCCGGGCGGGCCGAGTTCTCGGTCGGTGCGCTCTACCAGTTCTTCGCGTCGAAGGACGAGCTGCTGAGGGCCGTGATGAAGCGGCGCGGGCTCGTGCAGCTGGCCGAGATGACCGCGGCCGCGGACGACGGGCTGCTCCCGCTGGTCGACACGATCCTCGCGTTCCACCGGCGGTACCCGGCGTTCGGCCGGCTGTCGGCCCGGGTCTACTCGCCGGGGTCGGACGCCCCGGCCGGGTACGACGCGACCGAGCCGACCTACCGCACGGCGATGGACCTCTACGCGACGGCGATCCGGCGGGGCCAGGCCGCGGGCCGGGTCCGGGGCGGGGACCCGCAGGCGCTGGCCCGGCTGCTGTCGAGCCTGGTCACCGCGTTCCACCGGGTCGACGCCGAGCTCGGCCAGGACGGCCCGACGCTGGACGACGGGACGTTCCGCCGGATCCTGACCCGGGCGTTCGCCGCGTGACGTCGCCGCGGCAGGCTCGCCGGGCCCAGCGGGTCGCGCTGTCCCGGGAGCAGATCCTGGACATCGCCGAGGAGCTGTTCGGCGGCCAGGGCTACCGGGCGACGAGCCTGCAGCAGGTCGCCGACCGGGCCGAGTTCTCGGTCGGGGCGCTGTACCAGTTCTTCGCGTCCAAGGAAGACCTGCTCCGGGCGGTGATGTACCGCCGGGGCGGCGACCTGCTCGCGCTCATGCGGGCCGCGATCACCCCGGCCGGGAGCCTGGTCGCGCTGGTCGGGGCCATCAGCGGGTACTTCGCCCGGTACCCGGCCTACGGCCTGCTCACCGTGCGGCTGGCGTCCCCCGGCGAGGACGCGCCGAAGGACCTCGGCCCCGGCGGCGACGGGTTCGCCGGCGCGCTCGCCCTGTTCGCCGACGTCCTGCGGGCCGGCCAGCGGGCCGGCACCGTCGGGCCCGGCGACCCCGCGGCGTTGGCCGAGCTCGCGTCCAGCATGATCACCGCCCACCTCCGGGACCCGACAGGCCTCCCGGCCGACGACTTCGCCGACATCCTGACCGCAGCCTTCGCCGCGTAGCGGTCCCACCGCTCGAAGGAAGGGCGCCCGCATGAGCACACGGATCCCGTTCGTCGACTACCTGGTCCTCGATCCCCAGCCGCACCTGGTCGCGGCCGAGTGCACCGGCTGCGCCGCCCGCTACTTCGGCCGGCGCAACGCCTGCGCCCGCTGCTCGGGCACCGGCTTCCGGTCCGTCGACGTCGCCTCGTCCGGCGAGGTCCGGGCGTTCACGATCGTGACGTTCGCCGCGCCCGGCGTTCCGGTCCCGTTCGTCGCCGCGGTCGTCGACTGCGACGGCACGAGCGTCCGGACGAACCTCACCGACGTCGACGCGAGCCCGGAACACGTCCACCTGGGAATGAAGGTCGAGCTGACGACGACGGTCGTCGGAACCGACGACGACGGCGTCGAAGCCGTGAACTACGCCTTCCGACCGGCCGGGGAGCACTGACATGGCCGAGGACCTCTGGATCCTCGGGATCCACATGACGAAGTTCGGGAAGCACCCGTCTGCTGACCTGGTGGACCTGGCGTCCGAGGCCGCGCTCGGCGCGCTGGCCGACGGCGGGGTCACGATGACGCAGATCGGCGTGCTCGCCGCGGGCAACCTGCTCGGCGGCGGAGGCATCGGCCAGCTGCTGCAGAAGCAGATCGGGCAGACCGGCATCCCGGTCTACAACGTGGCCAACGCCTGCGCGACCGGGGCCACCGCGCTGCGGACCGTCTGCCTGGCGATCAAGGCCGGCGAGGCCGACCTGGGCCTGGCCGTCGGCGTCGAGAAGCTCTCCGGAGCCGGGCTGCTGGGCGCCCGGCCGCGGAAGGAGAACACCGGCACCTGGACCCGGTCGGGCCGCGACGGCGCGGTCGGCACCGTCGACGGACGCATCGGCACCGAGACGATGGCCGGGGTGTTCGCGCAGGTCGGCATGGAGTACGGCCACAAATACGGCGGGACGTCGTTCGAGCTGTTCGCGCGCATCTCGGAGAAGAACCACGCCCATTCGACGCTCAACCCGCTGGCCGCGTACCAGAAGAAGATGAGCCTCGAGCAGATCATGAACGACGTCATGATCGCCTACCCGAACACCCGGCCGATGTGCTCGGCGAACACCGACGGGGCGGCGGCGGCCGTGGTGATCAGCGGTTCGGCGCTGGCTCGTCTGAGCCGGGAGCAGCGGCGGCGGGCGGTGAAGATCTCGGCGTCGGTGCTGACGTCCGACCCCTGGTCGGAGTCCTGCCAGATCCTGCCGGACGTCAACACGCTGACCCGCAACGCCGCCACGCAGGCCTACGAAGCGGCCGGGATCGGGCCGGACGCGCTCGACCTGGTCGAGCTGCACGACTGCTTCGCCACCGCGGAGCTCGTGCACTACGACAACCTGATGCTGTGCGAGCCGGGCGGGGCGGTGGACTTCTTCGAGTCGGGCGCGCCCTGGCGGGACGGGTCGATGCCGGTGAACGTGTCCGGCGGGCTGCAGTCGAAGGGGCACCCGATCGCCGCGACCGGCATCGCGAACGTCTGGGAGGTCGCGACCCATCTGCGCGGCGAGGCCGGTCCGCGCCAGATCGAGGGCGCGCGGGTGGGGCTGGCCCACGTCATCGGGCTGGGCTCGGCGTGCGGGGTGCACATCCTGGAGAGGGCGGTGACCGGGTGAGTCCCGTCCTGCGGGACGCCGGGTTCGGTGGCAGGCTGGGGCGATGGAGTCGGTGTGGGACTACCCGAGGCCGCCGCGGCTGGAGCGCACCTCGGCACGGGTGACGATCGTGCACGCGGGGGAGACGATCGTCGACAGCGACCGGTGCTGGCGGGTGCTCGAGACGTCGCACCCGCCGGTCTACTACGTGCCCCGCGGTGATATCGCCGAGGGTGTGCTGGAGCCGAGCGCGGGCCGGTCGTTCTGCGAGTTCAAGGGCGTCGCCGACTACTGGGACGTCGTCGTCGGGGCGGCCCGGGTGCGCCAGGCCGGCTGGTCCTACGCCCACCCCACCCCGGCGTACGCCGACATCACCGACGCGGTCGCGTTCTACCCGAGCCGGGTCGACGAGTGCCGGGTCGACGGCGAGGTGGTCCAGCCGCAGGAGGGCGACTTCTACGGCGGCTGGATCACCGCGGACATCACCGGCCCGTTCAAGGGCGCCCCGGGCACCATGGGCTGGTGAGCCGGTGATCACCGGGCGGCGGCGCCCAGCGCCTGGCGGGCGATGATGACCTGCTGGATCTGCGACGTCCCCTCGTAGATGCGGAACAGCCGGGCGTCCCGGTAGAAGCGCTCGACCGCGACCCCGCGCATGTACCCGGCGCCGCCGTGGATCTGCACCGCCCGGTCGGCGACCCGTCCGACCATCTCCGAGCAGAAGTACTTCGCCGCCGACGGTCCGCTCACCTGGTCGGTGCCGGCGTCGTAGTTGCGGGCCACGTCCAGCACCAGGGCCCGGCCCGCGTAGTGGTCGGTGATCGAGTCCGCGATCAGGCCCTGGATCAGCTGGAACCGTGCGATCGGCGCCCCGCCCTGCTCCCGCGTCCGCGCGAACTCGACCGACTCGTGCACCAGCCGCCCGGCCATGCCCACGCACAGCGCGGCGATGTGCGCGCGCCCGTGCGCGAGGCACCGCGCGGCGATCCGGAACCCGTTGTTCACGCCGTCGTCGCCGCCGACGACCGCGTCCAGCGGAATGCGGACGTCGTCGAGGTGCACGTCCGCGGTGTGCGCGCCGAACTGCCCCATCTTCCGGTCGGCCGGTCCGATCGAGACGCCCGGCGTGTCCGCCGGGACCAGGAACGCGGAGATGCCCCGGTTCCCGGCCGCGGTCGGATCCGTCCGGGCGAAGACCATGAGGACGTCGGCGACGGGCGCGTTCGTGATGTAGCGCTTCGAGCCGTCGAGCACCCAGTGCGAGCCGTCGACGCGGGCCGAGGTGGACAGCGCCGACGGGTCCGACCCGGCGTCCGCCTCGGTGAGCCCGAACGACGCCGTGACCTCGCCGGACGCCAGGCGCGGCAGCCAGGTCTTCTTCTGCTCCTCGGTCGCGCCCTCGAGCAGCACGTGCCCGGCGATGCCGTTGTTCGTGCCGAACAGCGACCGCAGCGCCGGCGTGGTCCAGCCGAGCTCGAAGACCAGCTCGACCTCCTGGGCGACGGTGAGCCCGAGGCCGCCGTACTGCTCCGGGATCGTGAACCCGTACAGCCCCATGGCCTTGCAGGCCTCGACCAGCGACTCCGGGATCGTGTCGGTCGCGTCGATCTCCTCTTCCCGGGGGACGACCTCGGTGCGGACGAACGTGCGCACGGCGTCGATGATGTCGGCCAGGTCGGCGGCGTCCATGGGGCTCCTTTGTTCTCGGCCTGCGATGCCATCTTCGTCCCGAACGCGGCGCCGCGCATCGGCAGGAACACCCGGCCGGGTCCGGGCCCGGCCGGGGGAGCCGGTGACGCGGATGCGCGCGGACCTCGGTCGAGTCGACCGACACCTCCCACGTCGTTGGTCCACGGACCTGCGGTCTCGACGGCGGATCGGACACCACCTGCGCCCGCGTGCCACTGCGCTGCCGAGCCCGGAACAGCGCCTGACGCTCGGGCAGGTCGCGCCACGAAGCGCCGATCCGTGCGCGCTGTTCGTCGGATGAACGGGTGAGCGCATCGTGCGTACTCGGGCGGATGGAATAATGTATATCGCCAGCGCGATCCGAGGAGGCTCACGATCGTTCCGCGAACAGGGGCAGCGCGTCAGGACGTCGACTTCGTGGACTTCGTCGCCGAGGAGACCGGCGGGCTGTCCCGCCCGACCAGCGCCCAGCAGGTCGCCGCACACATCCGGCGGATGATCTTCGACCAGCGGCTGCGGGCCGGCGAACGCGTCCCGCAGGACGAGATCGCGGCCGAGCTCCGGGTCAGCCGGGTCCCGGTGCGGGAGGCGGTCATCGCGCTCGACCGGGAGGGCTGGGTCACGTCCCGCCCGCACCTCGGCGCGTTCGTGAACGGGCTCGACGAGAACTCGGTCCGCGACCACTACGAGCTGCTCGGGCTGATGTACGGTCTGGCGGCTCGCCGGGCGGTCGAGCGCGGGTCCGACGAGGGGCTGGCCGCGCTCGGTGAGATCGCCAAGGAGCTGCAGGCCACCTCGGACCCCGAGCGGTTCGGTGCGCTGAACGTCGCGTTCCTGCGTCAGTTGCTGCTGATGGCGGGTTCGCGACGGATCACCGCGGTGGCGCGGGTGATCACGACGAACATCGTGCCGGGGAACTTCTTCGCCGAGGTGCCGGGGGTGATCCGGATCCGTAAGCGTGGGGTTCGGGCAGTGCTCAAGGCGCTGAAGGCCGCCGACGGCCCGGCCGCCGAGGCCGCCCTCCTCGAGCTCCTCCGAACCGAAACCGACAGCGTGGTAACCCTCCTCGAGACCCGCGGTCTCCTCTCGTAGTGGGCGGCCCGCTGAGAACGACGCTGCCGAGCGGGCGCGACCACTTGAGTACGACCTGGTACGCGGCGTAGTCGCGCCCGATCGGCAGCGCCGCCCTCAGCGGGCTCCAGCTCACTACCACCGCGCTGCGGCGCGTACGGCGATGTGCGTGGGGGAGTGGCCGGCTTCCGCGCCCAGCGCCGGCCGGCCCCCGAACCGCGGCCGGTAGATAGTTTATACATTATTTACTCCACCAAGCACTTGCTCGGGCGAACGAAGCCGTGAAAGCTGGCCCACCCGGGGACGATGCTGCCCCCACTTGACGCCCCACCAAATAAGCCGGTCCGAACCGTTTCAGCAACATTTACGAAGCATTGACCGAAGATGAATTCCAGTTCTACTATTCGCCCACGCCGTGGCGGCGCCGCACCCCCGCACCGCCCGAGCGCCGGAGCCCGCAGCGCCTCGGCGACCACCAAGGCCACGGCAGCCCGCACCACGCTCCTCCCGTAGACCGCAGCCGAAGTATCTGGATCAACGGCGATCGGATGGTGTCCAATGACTGCTGCTTCTGACCCGAGCCTCACGGGCGAGCGGGTCGCGACCCCACCGCCGCAGGTGGCGCCGCCCCCGCCCCACACCCCGCCCGCGCCCCACACCCCGCCCGCGCCCCCGCCCCACACCGCGGCCCCACCGTCCACACCGGCCGCCCCACCGGCCCAGCCGCTGCCCTCCCGCCAGTACGCGTCGGGCGAGCCGCCGCGGCACCGGGTGCTGCGCAGCGTCCTGATCGGGCTCGGGGTGTTCTTCCTGGTGGTCGCGATCCTGGTCCCGCTGTACGTCTACCCGCGGGTGGCGGTGCTGCCGGCCGATCCGCAGCAGGAGCAACAACTGCAGGCCACCGGCGCGAAGATCCTCATGCCGGACGCGAACGACCCGGCCGGCGCCCGGGTGCTGGAGAACGTCGACGTCACGGTCACGAACTACATCTCGAAGGCCACCGACGCCGACGGCAGCGGCGACGACAACGTCTGGGACCTCGCGACCGAGATCTCGGTGCCCGGCCACGGCATGGTCAACGCCCGGGTCGAGCGGATCTCGATCGACCCCCGCACCGCGAAGCTGACGAACTGCTGCGGCGACCGCCTGGTCGCCGACCTCGACAAGCCCGACGGCAAGCCGATCACCCACGAGGGGTACATCGCCTGGCCGTTCGAGGTCGAGAAGCACTCGTACCCGGTCTGGGACATCAACTCGCTGCACGCGGTCACCGCGAACTACATCGGTGAGGCCGAGCGCGACGGCATCCACACCTACATGTTCAAGACCGAGCAGCCGATGCAGAAGGTCGGCACGATGGACCTGCCCGGCGGGCTGTTCGGCTCCAAGGAACCGAACGTCACCGCCGACGCGATGTACGCCGACACCAAGGTCTATTACATCGAGCCCGCGTCCGGGAACGTGATCGGCGTCAAGGACGACATCACCCAGCAGTACGTGTACAACGGCACGACGCTGACCGCGTTCGAGGCCAAGCTCGAGAGCCCGTCGATGCGCGGCGACACGCTCACCCAGGCCAAGCAGGCCGCGACGATGCTGCCCTGGATGCGCGGCCGGGTGTCGATCGTGCTGGTGCTGCTCGGTCTGGCGTTCTTCGTCGCCGCGTTCCTCATCGGCCGCCCCCGCCGAGCCAAGCACGTCGCCGGGTAGCCCGGGTCACGACCGGTCGGCCTGCTCGCCCCGCCGTCGCGGGGCGAGCAGGTCGACGAACGCGTCGGCGATCCGGTGGATCTCGCCGAGGTCGCCGCCGCGGTAGATCGCCTGGCTGAGGCGGGAGGTGATCAGCGCCCAGAGCATCGTCGCCGCGTCGTCCGCCCGGGCCGGGCCGAGCCCGGCCACCTCCGCGGCCAGCGCGGCCCGCGCGACCTGGCCGGACGCGGTGAGCAGGGCCCGCGCGTTGGGATCCGCGCTGCTCTGCAGCGCCACGTGCGCCTTGTAGAACTGCGGACGCCGCTGGCAGGCGGCGATCACCGCGTGCGCCCGGGCCCGGACGCCGGCGGCGGGGGCGCGCCCGACGTCGGTGAGCCAGTCGAGCAGGACCGCGGCGTAGAGGTGTTCCTTCGAGCTGAAACAGCGGTAGAGCGTGCCGAGCGCGACGCCGGCCCCCTGGGCGACGTCACGCATCTGGATCTGCTCGTACTCGTGGCGTTCGAGCGCGGCCCGGGCCGCGGCGAGGATCCGCTCGCGCCGGTCCTGCTCCTCCACGGCCGCTCCTCTGGGAGAGAGAGTGACTACTGTATATTCTATTCAACGCGAGAGGGATCTGATCATGCGGGTGTTCACGTCGGTCGACGAACTCGAGCAGGCCGTGGGCACCGAGGTCGGGGCGAGCGAGTGGCTGACCGTCACGCAGGATCGGGTCGACCTGTTCGCCGACGCCACCGACGACCACCAGTGGATCCACGTCGACGTCGAGCGGGCCGCGGCCGGGCCGTTCGGCGCCCCGATCGCGCACGGTTACCTCACGCTCTCGCTGCTGCCGTCGTTCGCCCGTCAGATCTTCCGGGTCGAGGCCCGGATGGCGGTCAACTACGGGCTGAACAAAGTGCGGTTCCCGGCGCCGGTCGCGGTCGGCTCGTCGATCCGCGCGGTGGTCCGGCTCCTCGAGGTCACGCGGGTGGGGGAGGCGGTCCAGGTCGTCTCGTCGACCACGGTCGAGATCCGGGGCGGAACCAAGCCGGCGGTCGTCGCCGAGACCGTCGGTCGCTTTTATCTGTAATCACTCGGTACGGATCTGTACCAAGAGTCGAAATTCGGTTTCGGAAATTGGTCCGGCCGTTACAGACTGAGAGATTTTGCTGAATCTGCACCAAGAAATCGAATTCTACTTACACTGGTGTATGCCGGTTTCCTACCGGCCACGATCGAAATAGCCAGCTCGGTACAGAGGAGGTGGGTGTGCGAATCGGCTTGCTCTCGTACCGCAGTAAACCGCACTGTGGTGGCCAGGGGGTATACGTCCGTTACCTGAGTCGCGGTCTGGTCGAGTTGGGGCACGAGGTAGAGGTGTTCTCGGGCCAACCCTATCCGGAAGAGCTCGACCCGCGAGTGAAACTCACCAAGGTCCCGAGCCTCGACATGTTCGGCGGTCCGGACTTTCCCCGCCGCGTCCGGTGGCAGGAGTTCCGCGACCGGTACGACTGGCTCGAGTACCTCACGACCAAGACCGGGACGTTCGCCGAGCCGCTGGCCTTCACCTACCGGATCGCGCACCTGATGCGTGCCCGCGCCGCCGACTTCGACGTGATCCACGACAACCAGTCGCTCGGCTACGGGCTGCTCTCGCTCAAGCGGCGGGGGATCCCGCTGGTCGCGACGCTGCACCACCCGATCAGCCGCGACCGCCGGGTCGAGCTGTCGGCCGCGCCGCTGCGTAAGAAGTACGGCGTCGCCCGCTGGTACGGCTTCGTACGGATGCAGGCCCGGGTGGCCCGGCGGATGCCGATGCTGATCGGCGTCTCCGACGTCGCCAGCGCCGACGCCGTGGCCGACTTCAAGCTTCCGCCGGGCCGCTTCCGCGTGGTGCCGCTCGGCGTCGACGTCGACGTGTTCCGCCCGGTCGCCGACCGCGTCCCGGGCCGGATCGTCGCGGTCGCCAGCGCGGACCGCCCGCTGAAGGGCGTCGCCTATCTGCTGGACGCGGTAGCGAAGCTCCGCGTCGACCACCCGGTCGAGCTGCAGCTCGTCTCGGCGCTCGAGCCGGGCGGCGCGACCGAGCGCCGGATCGCCGAGCTCGGCCTGCAGGACTGCGTGACGGTCCGCACCGGGCTGACCGACGCGGAGCTGGCCGCGCTCCTCGGATCGGCCGAGATCATGTGCGTGCCGTCCCTCTACGAGGGATTCTCGTTACCCACCGTCGAGGGCCTCGCCTGCGGGACCCCGATCGTCGCGAGCCGTGCCGGAGCGTTGCCCGAGGTCATCGGCGACGCCGGCGTCCTGGTCGAGCCGGGCGACGCGGGTGCGCTGGTCACCGCGCTCGACGCGCTGCTGCGCTCGCCCGCCGAGCGCGCCCGGCTGAGCGCGGCCGGCCGCGCGCGGGCCGAGGAGAAGTACAGCTGGCTCTCGGTCGCCCGGGCGACCGTCGAGGCCTATTCGGACGCTATCCGCGAGGGGAAGGTGGCCTGACCGTGCTGACCGTGGACTTCGATCGGTTACGGGTCGGGCGCCGCACCCGCTTCATCGACGTCGGCGCGGGTGGGGGCAGGCACTCCTACGAGGCGCTGCGCCGCGGAGCCGAGGTCGTCGCCTACGACCTCGACGAACCCGAGCTCAAGAGCGTCGCGGACATGTTCGCGGCGATGGTCGAGGCCGGCGAGGTGCCGCCCGGCGGCAGCGGCCGGGTGCAGGTCGGCAACATCCTCGACATGCCCTACGACGACGGCCACTTCGACGTCGTGCTGGCCTCGGAGATCCTCGAACACGTCCCCGAGGACGACGCGGCGATCGCCGAGCTCGTGCGCATCCTGGCCCCGGGCGGAACGCTCGCGGTCACCGTGCCGCGCTGGCTGCCCGAGGCGGTCTGCTGGGCGCTGTCGGACGAGTACCACGCCAACGAGGGCGGCCACATCCGGATCTACCGGGCCGACGCGCTGGAGAAGAAGCTGGTCGCGGCCGGTCTGGAGGCGACCCACAAGCACCACGCCCACGCGCTGCACTCGCCGTACTGGTGGCTGAAGTGCGCGGTCGGCCCGAACCGGGAGAACCATCCGGCGGTCAAGGCCTACCACCAGCTGCTGGTCTGGGACCTGATGAAGAAGCCGGCCGCGACCCGGCTGGCCGAGAAGGCGCTCGACCCGCTGATCGGCAAGAGCGTCTCGCTGTACTTCCGCAAGCCGGTGACGCCGTGAGCGATGTCCCCGCGCTCGAGGGCGTGCTGACGTCGTCGGAAGTTCTTCGTACCGCGGAGGCGATCGCGGAGGTGCAGGAGCCGGCCGGAGCCATCCCGTGGTTCCGCGACGGCCACCTCGATCCCTGGGACCACGTCCAGAGCGCGATGGCGCTGACCGCGGCCGGCCTGACCGGCCGGGCCGAGGCCGCGTACGAGTGGTGCCGTCAGACCCAGCGTCCGGACGGCTCCTGGGCGTCGAAGTACGTGGCCGGTCGGGTCGAGGACGCGAGCGCGGACGCGAACTTCACCGCGTACGTCGCCACCGGCGTCTGGCACCACTGGACGATCACCCGCGACCGGGCGTTCGTCGAGCGGATGTGGCCGGTGGTCCGGGCGGCGATCGGCGCGGTGCTGTCGCTGCAGACGTCGGGCGGGGAGATCCACTGGGGCCGGGAGCCGTCCGGCGCGGTCAAGCCCGAGATCCTGCTGACCGGGAACGCGAGCGTCCACCTGAGCCTGCGCTGCGCGGTCGCGCTGGCCGAGGTGGTCGGCGAGCTCGCGCCGGAGTGGGAGCTGGCCGCGGCCCGGCTGGGTCACGTGGTCGAGCGTCACCCCGAGCGGTTCGCCGACAAGCACCGCTACTCGATGGACTGGTACTACCCGATCCTGTCCGGCGTGCTGAGCCGAGCGGACGCCGACGCCCGGCTGGCCGCCCGCTGGGACGACTTCGTGGTGCCGGGCCTGGGCATCCGCTGCGTCGCCGACCAGCCCTGGGTCACCGGGGCCGAGACGTGCGAGCTGGTGCTGGCGCTGGACGCGATCGGGCGCCCGGACGACGCCCGCGAACAGCTCGCGGCCATGCAGCACCTGCGCCACGACGACGGCTCGTACTGGACCGGCTACGTGTACCCGGACGCGACCCGGTGGCCGGTAGAGCAGACGGCCTGGACCGCGGCCACGGTCATACTGGCCACCGACGCGCTGTCCCGGACGACGCCGGGCAGTGGACTGTTCCGCGGCGAGGGGCTGCCCAGCGGCGTCCTCGCCGGAGCTCTGGAGGGAACCTGCTCATGTCCGGCGAACCGGTGACGTTTCCTGCTTCTCTGGCTTCCCTGGCGTCGTCCGTACGCGGGTTCATGCCGTCGGACGAGGGACTGGCGTTGCACTCGGCGGCGGTGCGGTACCTCGGCGCCGGAGGCGTCGCGGTGGAGATCGGCACGTACTGCGGGAAGTCGACGCTCTACCTCGGCCACGCGGCCTCGGTGACCGGCGGGACCGTCGTCACGGTGGACCACCACCGCGGGTCGGAGGAGCACCAGGAGGGCTGGGAGTACCACGACCGGTCGCTGGTGGACTCGACCGGACAGCTCGACACGCTGCCGGTGCTGCGGGAGACGCTGGCGTCGGCCGGGCTGGAGAACGTCGTGACGCCGATCGTCGGACGCTCGGCGGCGGTCGCGGCCTGGTGGGGCTGCCCGATCGACCTGCTGTTCATCGACGGCGGGCACACCGACGAGGCGGCCCAGGCCGATCTGCGCGGCTGGGCACCGCACGTGCGGCCCGGGGGAGCGCTGGTGATCCACGACGTGTTCCCGGACCCGGCCGACGGCGGTCAGGCGCCGTACCGGATCTACCGCTCGGCGCTGGACTCCGGGTTCACCGAGGTGAGCGTGGTGGGGTCGCTGCGGGTACTGGAGCGAAAAAGCTGATCGGACTGTTGACCGTGTGACGGGCCATAACTAGAGTCCGATCCCAGTTTCGGCTCTCATCCTCCGCACGTGAACCTTGCGTGTCCGCGCGGAAGGCTCCGTCATGTCGTCACCCGGTAGTAGACGCCTGCGCACCGGCCACCTGCTGATCTTTCTGCTCGTCACCCACACGCCGCTCACCCTGCTCTGGGGCGCGGTTCCCGAGACCTACCGGGTCGGTCAGGTGGAGGCGACGCCACTGGTGTTCGCGCTGGCCGGGCTCGTGCTGCTCGGGTTCGTGTTCGGCTACAGCGGCATGGCCAAGCGGCTGCGCCACCCCGGCGGCGTGTACGTCCAGGTCGCCCACGGCCTCGGACGCCCGGCCGGCATCGGCGCAGCCGCGGTCATCCTCGTCGCGTATCTGGGGCTGGTCGCCGGGCTTTACAGCTTCTTCGGCGGGATCCTGAAGGGGTTGCTGTTCAACCTGTTCGGGGTGAACGTCCCGATCGGGTTCGGGATCGCGATCTGCGTGGCCGGTGGGGCGCTGCTGAGCCGGTTCCGCGCCCGGCAGGTGCTCCCGATCTTCGCCGTCATCCTGGTGATCCAGCTGGTCACGCTGGTCGTGACGCTGGTCGCGGCGTTCTCCTCGCCTGCTGGCGGGGTCATGTCGTTTGAAGGGCTGGAGCCCGGTGGGCTGCTGACCGGGTCGTTCGGGGTGACGCTGGTGTTCGCGCTGATGGCGTCCAGCGGCACCGAGACCGCGGCCAACTACACCGCCGAGCTGGCCGACCCGGCGCGGTCGCTGCCCCGGGCGACGTACTTCTCCTACACGGTGACGACGTGCGTCACGGTCGCCGGTGCGCTCGCGGTCAGCGGGCTGGTCGGACCGGCGAACGCGCCGCTGATCGCCCAGCGGACCGGCCCGGCGCTGTTCCCGGTGCTGGTCGCGCAGGTCGTCGGGCCGGCCCAGGCCGCGACCGTGGTGAACGTGCTGATGGCGGTGCTGCTGACCGGGATCTTCGGGGCGACCGCGGGGTTGCAGGGTGCGCTGGTCCGGCAGCTCTTCGGGCTGGCCGGCGACGGCGTGCTGCCGTCGGTGCTGGTCCGGAAGCGTCCGGTCCTGCTCTCCGTTCTGCACCCGGTCGTCGGGGGGTTGGTCGCAGTGTTCGGGGCGGACGCGACCGGTGCGCTGAAGCCGTGGGTGCTGATCGGGTGCACGCTCGGGTTGTTCGGGATGCTGGCGCTGGCGTCGCTGTCGGCCGCGGTGTGGTTCCTGCGGGGTGAGGCGGACGAGGCCGGGTTCTTCGGGTGGGAGGGTCAGGTCGTAGCGGCGGGGTTCTCGGCGCTGACGCTGTTCTTGATCGTCGGGTACGGGTTCACGCATGTGGGGGAGTTGGATACCGGGCATACGGCGGGGGCTACGGGGTTGGTGGTGGGGGTGGTGGCGGTTCCGTTCGTGGGTGGGGTGGTGTGGGCGGGGTTCTTGCGGGTGGTGAGGCCGAAGGTTTACGCGAGAATCGGCCGGAGCGGTTTGGCATCATTCGATGCGCCGGAGGCTCCGGGGACGGCGAGTGTGTCGGATGCTTCGGGGATATCGGATGCGCTGGGGGTGCAGGTCGCGCCGGGGGCTCTGGGGGCGCCGGGGGTGCCTGGCTTGGCCTCGGCCGCCGGACCGGGCTACTCGGCTGCGGCTGCGGGCGCGCCGCCCTACGCAATGCCGCACCAGCCGGCGGCGGTCCTGTCTCCGGCAGCGGACCCGTACGCGGGACCACAGCCGTACGCGGCGCCCCAGCCATACGCGACGGCCCAGTCACACGGTGCGCCTCAGCACCACGGTGCGCCTCAGCAGTACGCGCCGCCTCAGCCGGCGGCGGCCCAGCCCTACGCATCGCCTCAGCGGCACGCTGCGTCACTGCCGTTCGTGTCGTCGGCTCAGCCGTATGCCCAGCCTCAGCCAGCGGCGGCCCAGCCACACGTGTTGCCTCAGCCGTACGCGGCGGCTCAACTGCCTGTGTCGGCTGAGCCCGCGGTGACCGCGCCACATTCAACGGATCAGCCACCGGCGGCGTTGAATCCGGAGGTTCCGCCTCCGGTGGAGTTGTACCGGTCGCCGGGGCCGCCCGCATCGCCCGAGCCGTATGCACCGCCCGAGCCGTACGCAGCGCACGGGTCGCCCGGACCGCACGCGTCGCCCGAGCCGCATGCGTTCTCCGGGTTGCCCGGGCCGCAGGCGGCCGCTCCACCGAGCGGGGCCGCTGAGTCGCAGGCCGCGCCGGGCTTGTATTCGGCGCCGAATCTGCACGCGGCGCCGGAGCCGTTCGCGGTGCGGCCGCACCCGGAGGCGCGGGCGGTTGCAGAAGAGGCGGACCCGACGGTGACCCGGCCGTACGTGGCGGCGGCGGAGCCCGAAGGCCCGCCCGCCCAATGGGAGCCTCCGCGGCCACGATCGGCGCTGGACAACTTCCGCCGCGACACGCCGGTGACCGCCCGCGACTGGTGGGACCGCCCGCCGAACTGATCGCCGCCCAGCCCGGACGCGCACTTCGATCGCCGGACCGCACCCCGCAGCGGCCCCCCACCCACCGGCGACCCGCAGGAGTCGGCCGCCGCCCCGCGGCCCGCCGCCCCGCGGCCCGGTGTGCGGTGGCCCGGTGTGCGGTGGTCCGCCACCCGGTGGTCCGCCGTCCGGTGGTCCGCCGCCCGGTGGCCCGGTGCACTCTTCGATCACGTGTCGTCCTCACCCGCGAGGCATCGGCGCGCGCGAGCGCGACGCACATCACGACACACGGCACGCGCCCCGACGTCGTAGTGAACGACTTCATGGACGGCTCATGGCCACCGCACAGAAACTTTGCGGACAGTCGACCTGTGACCGAAACCGTCCACGCCCGCCCCGCGGCGCCGCCCAGACCCCGAACCCCGCTCTGGTGGGGCGACTCCGCCGTCACGGCGGTCGGGCTGAGCCTCCTGGTCGTCGTCGCGCTCTGGGTCTCGCACGGCGGCGCCACGCAGCTCTCGAGCGGCCACTGGGCTGCGGTGAGCGCGGGCGGGCGGCTGGCCGGCCTGCTGGCGTCCGACCTGATGCTCGTGCAGGTGCTGCTCCTGGCCCGCATCCCGCTGGTCGAGCGCGCGTTCGGCCAGGACCGCCTGGCCCGCTGGCACCGCTGGACCGGCTTCGCGTCGTTCGACCTCATGCTCGTGCACATCGTGCTGATCACGCTCGGTTATGCCGGGCCGGTGCACACCCCGGTGCTGCGCGAGTTCTGGGACCTCGTCACCACGTACCCCGGCATGCTGCTAGCCGCGGCCGGCAGCGGGTTTCTCGTCCTCGTCGTCGTGACCTCGGTCCGAGCCGCACGGCGGCGGCTGCGCTACGAGTCGTGGCACCTCCTGCACCTGTACGCCTACCTCGGCGTCGGTCTGGCGCTGCCGCACCAGCTCTGGACCGGGGACGACTTCATCGCGTCACCGTGGGCCCGGGCCTACTGGTGGACGCTGTACGCGGCCGCCGCGGCCGCGGTGCTGGTGTTCCGGATCGGGGTGCCGGTCTGGCGGTCGTGGCGGCACGACCTGCGCGTGGTCGACGTCGTGCCGGAAGGACCGGGGCTGACGTCGGTGTATCTCCGCGGGACGCACATGGACCGGCTCCCGGTCCGTGCGGGCCAGTTCTTCCAATGGCGGTTCCTCGACGGTCCGGGATGGTCGCGGGCGCACCCGTACTCTCTCTCATCCGCGCCGGGGCGCGACGACCTGCTGCGGATCACCGTGAAGGACCTCGGCGACGGGAGCGCCCGGGTGAGCACGCTCCGGCCGGGCACCCGCGCGCTGATCGAAGGGCCGTACGGGCGGCTCACCGCCGAGACGTATCCGGGCGGTCCGGTCCTGTTGCTGGCGTCCGGGGTCGGCATCACGCCGCTGCTGGCTCTGCTGCAGGAGCTGCCGTACGGACCGGGCGAGGCCACGCTGGTCTACCGGGCGCGCACCGAGGCCGACCTGGCCTTCCGGGCCGAGCTCGACACGTTGGCCACCGAGCGGGGCGTCCGGATCGTGCCGCTGGTCGGGCCGCGGGCGGCGGCCGGCTCATGGCTTCCGGCCGGGTATCCGGAGCTCACCGACGCCGAGGCGCTGCGTGCGCTGGCCCCCGAGGTCGAGCGCCATCAGCTGTACGTCTGCGGGCCCGAGGGCTGGACCCACGCGGTCCGGGCGGCGGCGCACGCGGCCGGGGTGCCGGGCGGTTCCATCCACATCGAACAGTTCGCCTGGTAGGAGGGTCGGTCTCGATGCGCAAGATCACGCTGTGGCTGCTGTCGACGGTAGCGGTCGTCGTGCTGCTGTTCAGCTACCGCACGAGCACGGGCGGGAGCGGCTCCCCGACGACGGCGGCCGCGGCCGCCGCGCCGTCGTCGTCCGGCTCCGCGGCCGCCGCGCCGTCGTCCGGCTCCGCGGCCGCCTCGGGACGCACCTACTCCGGGTCCGTGGCCTCCACCCAGTGGGGGAACGTGCAGGTCACGATCACGGTCTCGGACGGGAAGATCACCGCCGTCGACGTGCCGGTCTATCCGGACGGCAACCGGCGGGACGCCGAGATCAACGAGTACGCGCTGCCGGCGCTCGAGAAGGAAGTGATCGCCGCGCAGAGCGCCGACATCGACACGATCTCCGGCGCGACCGTCACCAGCGACGGCTACCGCGAGTCGCTCCAGGCGGCGATCGACGCGGCGCACCTGTCGTGAGCGCCGACCGGAAGGCCTGGGTCCAGCAGATCATGGGGTTGCCGGTGAGCGTGCACGTCCGAGGGCCGGATCCGGCCTCGGCGCAGCCCCGGGTAGAGGCCCTGTTCGACGCGCTGCGCGCCGCCGACCGGGTGTTCAGCACCTATCGGGACGACAGCGATCTCGCGCGGTGGGAGCGGGGGGCCGTCGACGTGGATCCGGCGCTGGGCGAGGTGTTCGCGCTCTGCGAGGAGGCTCGGGTGCGCACCGGCGGATGGTTCGACGCCCGGTCGCTGCCCGATCCGCGCACCGGGCGGCTCCGGTACGACCCGTCCGGCCTGGTCAAGGGCTGGGCGGTCCAACGAGCGGCCGAGCCGCTACGCGGCCTCCCCGGCCACGACTGGTGCATCAACGCCGGCGGCGACGTCTACGCCGCCGCCACGCCGACCGCCGCGGCCACCGCCGCCACGACCGCGGCCACCGCCGCCGACAAGACCGACTCCGGGCGGCCCTGGCGCGTCGGCATCGAAGACCCGGCCGACCCCCGGCAAGTGGCCGCCGTCGTACCGCTCACGACCGGAGCCGTAGCCACCTCCGGCACCACCCACCGCGGAGCCCACATCCTCGACCCCACCACCGGCCGCCCGGCGACCGCCGTCCGGGCCGCCACGGTCACCGGCCCGTCCCTCCTCTGGGCCGACGTCTACGCCACCGCCGCCGTCGCCCGCGGCACCGACGCCCTGCCCTGGCTGGAGGAAATGCCCCACTACGAAGCCAGGCTGACCCTCGCCGACGGCACCGTCCGAACAACCACATCGTTCGGTCCGAAGCCCACACCGCTCGCTTGACAGAACTAGAATTTCGTTTCAGAGTACTGCCATGACTTTCCCGGCTGGCGCCCCGGTCATCGACACGATGATCGGCTTCCCGCACGAGGGCTTCGCCGTCTACGACTTCATCCGGAAGCAGACGAAGGACCAGGGCTCCAAGGACTCGGAGTTCCCGGCCGAGTACATGTTCAAGAACGTCCCCAAGGACCTCCCGACCTCCGACCCGGTCAGCGTCACGCTGCACGAGATGGACCGCTTCGGCATCGAGAAGGGCCTGATCGGCGTCGCCGACGAAACCTCCCGGCTGGCCCTGAAACAGCACCCCGACCGCTTCGTCCCGGCCGGCAACGTCACCGACCCGAACGACGTCGTCGGCAGCGTGCGCGCGCTCAAGCGCGAGTACGAGGAATTCGGCATCCGGGCCACGAGCGCTTTCCCCTCCGGCACGTTCCCGCAGGTCCCGATCGACGACCCGAAGATGTACCCGATCTACGCCACCTGCGTGGAGCTCGGCATCCCGATCTTCGTCTGCGCCGGCGTCCCCGGGCCGCGGCTCAAGTTCGCGCCGCAGGAGGTCTCGCGCATCGACACGGTCATGTTCGACTTCCCCGACCTGGTGTTCGTCACCCGGCACGGCTGCGAGCCGTGGGAGCAGCTGGCCTGCAAGCTCATGCTGAAGTGGCCGAACCTGTACTACTCGACCTCGGCGTTCGCCCCGAAGTACTACCCGAAGGCCGTCGTCGACTTCGCGAACACCCGCGGCGCCGACAAGGTGATCTACGCCGGGTACTTCCCGATGGGGCTCTCCCTGGAGCGGATCTTCCGGGACATGCCGACCGTCCCGTTCAAGGACGAGGTCTGGCCGAAGTTCCTCTACGAGAACGCTGCCCGCGTCCTCGGGCTGAAGGGCAAAACGACATGACCGAGCTCCCCTTCCAGATGTTCGACTGCGACAACCACTACTACGAGGCCTTGGACGCGTTCACCCGGCACCTCGAGCCGGAGTACAAGAAGCGGACGATGCAGTGGGCGCAGATCGGCGGCAAGACCCGCTTGCTCGTCGGCGGCAAGGTGAACAAGTTCATCCCGAACCCGACGTTCGACCCGGTGGCCGCGCCCGGCGTCATGGACGAGTACTTCCGCGGCCGCAACCCGAAGAGCGCCGACCCCAAAGTGCTGTTCGGTGAGCTCGAGCCGATCCGGGCCGAGTACCGCGACCGGGACGCCCGGCTGGCCTGCATGGACCGGCAGGGCATGGAGGGCTGCATCATGCTGCCGACGCTCGGCGTCGGCATGGAGCAGGCCCTGATCGACGACATCCCGGCGATGACCGCGGCCTTCCGGGCGTTCAACCGCTGGCTGCACGAGGACTGGGGCTTCTCCTACCGGAACCGGATCTTCGCCGCTCCCTACATCACGCTCTCCGACCCGGCCAACGCCGTGGCCGAGCTCGAATGGGCCCTCGAGCGGGACGCTCGCTTCGTCGTCATGGTCGGCGGCCCGGTGATGACCGCGTCCGGCTCCCGGGCCCCGGCCGACCGCGTCTTCGACGGCTTCTGGCAGCTGGCCAACGACGCCGGCATCACCGTGCTCTACCACGGTGGCGAATCGCCCTACACGAAGTACCTCAAGGACTGGGGCGAGAACGACTTCACCGAGGCCTTCCGGGCCAACGCGTTCCGCGGGCTGGTGAGTGCCAACCCGCTCCAGGACACGATCGCCTCGCACCTCGCCCACGGCCTGTTCGCGCGGTTCCCGAACCTGCGGCTCGCGTCGATCGAGGTCGGGTCGGACTGGGTGTTCCACCTGTTCGAGAAGCTGACCAAGTCCTACGGCCAGGTCCCGCACCTCTACCCGGAAGACCCGCGGGAGACGTTCAAGCGGCACATCTGGGTCTCGCCGTTCTACGAGGACGAGCTCAAGTCGCTGCTCGAACTGCTCGGGCCCGACCACATCCTGATGGGCTCGGACTACCCGCACGTCGAGGGCCTCACCGACCCGTCGCTGTACATCAAGGACCTGCAGAACTACGACTACAGCCCGGAAGAGTGCCAGCGGGTGATGCGCGACAACGGGCTGTTCCTGGCCACCCGTCGTCCGGCGGTCTGACGTGCGCGTCGCCAAGAACAGCCTGATCGGCCTGCTGATGGAGGAGGGGGAGGAGGACCTCGCGGTCCTCATCGCCCGCTCCGACCTGCCCGAGTACCTGCTCACCGAGCGGGACGCGGGCGCGCTCGCCGCGATCGGGCTCTCCAACGACGAGCTGTACGCGCTGCTGCCCGAGATCGAGGGCGCCGAGCGTCGGGAGGGCGAGGGGATGAGCGTCGGCGACCTGGCCCGGCTGGAGCAGACGGTCTCGGACCGGTGGGCCCACTTGGTGCAGGACTGGAACGGGAAGCCGCGGGCCTGAGGAAAGCTGCCCCCCGAAGGGGGGCCGGAACATACAATATACGTACCTCCCAGGGTGTCAGTGAGCCGCGTCCGCTGCTTCGGACGCGGCTTTCTGGCACCGAGGGACAATAGTCCCGTGGACGTTGTCATCGTGGGCGCCGGAACGGCCGGCTGCGTGCTCGCGGCCCGGCTGACGGAAGACCCCTCCCGGCAGGTGCTGCTGCTCGAAGCCGGCCCGGTCTTCGGCTCGGCCGGCGAGTTCCCGGAGGAGCTCCTGCGGGTCTCGTCGCTCTCGGCCGTGCTGCCCGGCCACCCGTTCAACGAGCCGCACCCGGCCTACCTGACCCCGGACCTGCCCTGGACCATCCCGCGGGGCCGGGTGCTCGGCGGGTCCGGCGCGATGAACGGCGCGAACTACGTCCGTCCGACGCGCGCGGACTTCGACGACTGGGTCGGGCTGGGCCACGACCGGTGGTCGTACGACGCCTGCCTCCCGTTCTTCGTCCGGGCCGAGACCGACCTCGACTTCGGCGGGGACCTCCACGGCCGCGAGGGCCCGCTGCCGGTGCAGCGGGTAAAGGGTTCCGCGGTCAGTCCGCTGTCCGGTGCTTTTCTGGACGCCTGCCTGGCGGCCGGCTTCGCCGAGGAGAAGGACAAGAACGGGGACGAGGCGCCGGGCGTCGGCTGGATGCCCGGCAATTTCGTGGACGGGGTGCGGGTGAACACCGCGATCTCGCACCTGCTGCCCCACCTGGACCGCCCGAATCTGACCGTGCGGGGGAACGCGCCGGTCACCCGGGTCGTGATCGAGAACGGCCGGGCCGTCGGCGTCGCCGTGGGCGACGAGATCATCCGGGCCGACGAGGTCGTGCTGGCGGCCGGGTCGGTGAAGTCGCCGCACCTGCTGATGCTCTCCGGGGTCGGGCCGGCGTCCGCGCTGCGGGCCGCCGGCGTCGACGTCGTCGTGGACCTGTCCGAGGTCGGGCAGGGGTTCTCGGACCACCCGGACGTTTACGTCGGGTTCACCGCGAAGCAGGACGTGCCGTTCGACCCGGACACGCTCACCGCCCAGGTCGCGCTCGACCTCGACTCGGGCGCCGACCCGGCCGGCGACCTCGAGCTGCTGCTCTTCGTGATCCCGCTGGGCGCGATGATGACCGACACCGGAAGCGGCCGGACGTCGCTGCGCAAGGGCGCCACCGACGTCCTGCGCCGCCCGCGCCGGACGCTCTCGGCGCTGCGCGGGGTGTCGCTGCGCCGGCTGGCGACCCAGGTGATCCGGCAGGGCGACCTCAACCTGATGGTCGCGCTGCAGCACCCGGAGAGCCGGGGTCACCTCCGCCTGCTCCCCGATCGCGGGCTGGAGCTGCACTACGAGTACCTCAGCACCGAGAGCGACCGGGCCCGGCTGCGCACCGGCGTGCGGACCGCGGTGGACCTGCTGCGGTCGGGGCCGATGTCACCCTGGGTAGGGGCGATCACCGGCCCCGACCCGGCCGCGCTGGAGTCCGACGCGTCGCTCGACCGCTGGGTACGGCGTCACCTGAACTCGAACTTCCATCTGTCGGGCAGCGCGCGGATGGGACCGGTCGTCGACCAGGAGCTGCGCGTCCTCGGGGTGGAGGGCCTGCGGGTCGTCGACACGTCGGTCTGGCCCACGGTGCCCCGCCGGGGCACGAACGCCAGCGCGGTGCTGCTCGGCGAACGTGCGGCCACGTTCTCCTAGGCGTCCCACGCGCCGGACGCGGCCGCGTCGCGGGCGTAGGCGGCGAAGTCCCTGGCCTCGCGTCCGAGAGCCCGGCGGACGCCGTCCTGCGGCACCGCGTTCCGGCCGTCCAGCACCTCCCTGAACAGGAAGCCGATCAGCCCGCTCACCTCGTCGGGCACCCCGGCGGCCCGCAGGCCATCGAGGTACTCGTCCAGGCCGACCGGCTCGAACTTCAGGTCGCGTCCGGTCGCGGCCGCGATCTCGGCCGTGGCCTCGGCGAACGTGACCGCGCGGGGGCCGGTCAGCTCGTACAGCTGCCCGGCGTGCCTGGCGTCGGTCAGCGCGGCCACGGCGACGTCGGCGATGTCGTCCGCGTCGACGAACGGCTCCCGGACGTCGGTCGCCGGAACCCGGACGGTCCCACCCAGGACGTCGCCGAGCAGGAAGTCCTCGCTGAAGTTCTGGGCGAACCAGCTGCAGCGCAGCACGGTCCACTCGAGCCCGGACGCGGCCACCACCTGCTCGCACCGCTCGGCCTCGGCTTCGCCGCGTCCGGACAACAGCACCAGCCGGCGGACGCCCTGGCGGCCGGCCTCGGCGGCGACGGCCTCGATCGCCTGCCGCCCACCCGGCACGGTCAGGTCCGGGATGAACGCCAGGTAGGCGGCGTCGACGCCGTGCAGTGCGGCGGGCCAGGTGGACGGCGCGTACCAGTCGAACGGCGGGGTCCCACCGCGGGACCCGACCCGGGTGGGGAGGCCGCGCGCCGCGAGGCGGGAGACGATGCGACGGCCGGTCTTTCCGTGTCCTGCGGTCACCAGAATTGTCATGCCTCCAGGAGACCGTCCGGGCGGAGACGCTTCCATGGCGGAAGCCCGCACGCGCATACGCGGGCGTCTACGCTGGGCGATCGTGGACACTCTCGCCGGTCTCCTCGACGGGCCCCGCGCCCGCGGTGCGTTCCTGGTCCGGTCACTGCTGACCCCGCCGTGGTCGATCCTGCTGCGCGACGAGTCGCCGGTCGCGCTGTGCGCGGTGGTGGCCGGGGACGTGTGCGTGCGGCCCGCGTCCGGCGGGGTCATCCACTTGACGACGGGCGACGTGGCGATCTTCCGCGGTCCCGATCACTACGTCATCGCCGACGATCCGGAGACGCCGCCGCAGGTGCACATCCTGCCCGGCCAGGAGTGCCGGACGCCGGAGGGCGTGCCGCTGGGCACGATGAGCGACCTCATGACCCGGCCGGGGGAGCTGGGCGTGCGGACCTGGGGCAACGACGCGGCCGGGGCCACCGAGCTGTTGACCGGGGTGTACGAGGTGCACAGCGAGGTCAGCAGCCGGCTGCTGGCGACGCTGCCTCCGGTGCTGGTCATCCGGCACGACACCTGGGACAACCCGCTGGTCGGGTTTCTCGCCGACGAGATCGTCAAGGACGAGCCGGGGCAGAGCGCGGTGCTCGACCGGCTGCTGGACCTGCTGCTGATCGGCGCGCTGCGGACCTGGTTCGCCCGCCAGGACGAGGGTGCGCCGGGCTGGTACCGCGCGCACAGCGATCCGGTCGTCGGGCCGGCGGTGCGGATGCTGCAGAGCGACCCGGCCTCGCCGTGGACGGTGGCGTCGCTCGCGAAGAAGACCGGGGTCTCCCGGGCCGCGCTCGCGCGGCGGTTCACCGAGCTGGTCGGGGAGCCGCCGATGGCGTTCCTGACCGGCTGGCGGCTGGCGCTCGCCGCCGACCTGCTCCGGGAGCCGGACGCGACGCTGGCCGCGGTCGCGCGCAAGGTCGGCTACTCCGGCCCGTTCGCGCTGAGCGCCGCGTTCAAGCGGGTACACGGCATCAGCCCCCAGGAGTTCCGCAACGCCGGATAGAACACGTTCTCTCCGGCCACCGTGCAGGATGACCGAGCTCCATGAGGGACTGCGTCCGCGACACCTCCGGATGATCGCGATCGGCGGCGTGATAGGCGCCGGGCTGTTCGTCGGATCCGGCGCGGTGATCGACGACGTCGGCCCGGCCGCGTTCCTGACCTACGCGGCCACCGGCATCCTGATCGTGCTGGTCATGCGGATGCTCGGCGAGATGGCGACGGCCCACCCGTCTACCGGGAGCTTCGCCGACTACGCGCGGGAGGCGCTGGGCGCGCTCGTACGGCGAGTTCGAGTACCGGTTCGCCGGCATCAAGGTGTTCGCGATCTGCGCGATGCTGGCTCTCGGGGCCTGCTTCGTGCTGGGGCTCTGGCCCGGGCGCGACGCCGACTTCTCGAACCTCACGGCGCACGGCGGGTTCCTGCCGAACGGGCCCGGGGTGATCTTCTCGTCGATCGTCGTGGTGATCTTCTCGATGGTCGGCGCGGAGATCGCGACGATCGCCGCGGCCGAGTCGCAGGACCCGGCCCGGGCGATCGCCAACGCCACGAACTCGGTGATCGTCCGGATCTTGATCTTCTCCGTCGGGTCCGTCTTCCTGCTCGCGGTGATCCTGCCGTGGAACTCCACGAAGCTGGGGGAGTCGCCGTACGTCAGCGCGTTCGAGGTGATCGGCATCCCGGGCGCGGCCGATCTGATGAACGCGGTCGTGCTGACCGCGGTGCCCGACACGGTGTTCCTGTTCCTGCTGAACTCGTCCGGGGCGGTCATCCTCTTCGTCTATCTGTTCATCTGCGTGGCCCAGCTGATCCTGCGCCGCCGGACCCCGGACGACGCATTGCCGGTGACGATGTGGGGCTATCCGGTGCTGACCGGGCTGGTTGTTGGGCCTGGGTTCGCTGGGCGTCGTCCTGGTCGTGCATCGGCTCACGAAAAGGCGGACGGGAATAGCGTCCGAATGGCGACCCCCGCGCCCTTGCCGGATAGGCCAAGATGGACGACATGGATGGGGTCAGATTCACTATCACTTTGTCGGGGGCGGCGTCGGATCACGACGAGGACTTGGGTGATGCCGCACTGGACCTCCGGAAAGAGCTGTCCGAACTCGCCGGAGTCCACGTCGAAACCGCACCGGGCGCGGCCTCGGTCCGCCCGACGCGCAGCCCGAACGATTACGCCGCCTATGCGGGATTGGCGGTCGTCATCGGCACGACGGTCGTGCGGCCGACGGTCGAAGCCCTGAAAGCGTGGCTCGGTCGCCATAGCGGAAAGAGCGTCACGGTCGAGACCGAAGACGGCGACAAATACGAATTCAACGGCTACAACGGATTGGAAGCCGAACGACTCATCGAGGCGTCCAAGAGCGGTCATTCCGGCCAGGAACCCCTCGTTGGCGACTGACGATCCGTTCGGGCCGGGAATCCGGCGGGCGCTCGTCATCGCGAACGGCAAATACCGGCATCGGGGCCTCCCCGATCTGGAATCGCCGACCAACGACGCGCAACTCGCCAAGCGCGTCCTGGAGAACCCCGACCTCGGCCGCTTCGACCACGTCGAGGTCCACGAAGACCGGGACGTCGCGTCGATGCAGCGCGCGCTCTTCGCGTTCTTCAAATCCGCCCAGCCGGAAGACTTCCTCTTCGTCTACATCTCGTCCCACGGCAAGATCGACGACGACACCCACCGCCTCTACCTGTGCGCGATCGACACCGACCCCGACCTGCTGCTCCCGACCGCGATGCCGGCCGACTTCCTCGCCCAGGCCTTCGAGGCCTGCCGGGCCAGCCGGGTGGTCACCGTGCTCGACTGCTGCCACGCGGGCGCGTTCGAGGGCGAGATCCGCCAGCGCCGGGGCGACAGCCGCATCCTGATCCTCACCGCCAGCCGCTACGAGCGCGCCCATGAGGCCGACGAGCACCCGGCCCACGTCGGCCCGTCGGCCTTCGCCGGAGCGTTCTTCGGCGGGCTGGAGTCCGGCGCGGCCGACGTCGACGAAAACGGCTGGATCAGCGTCCGGGAGGCGTTCAACCACGCGCTGAACGCGCTGCGGAACACCAAGCAGACGCCGCAGATGCGCGGAGTGCTCACCAGCGACCTGTTCCTGGCCAAGTCGCCGATCACCGCGCAGTCGCTGCCGCCGGAGATCGCCTCGCTGGTCAAGCACCAGTGGCCGGCCGCCCGGCTGCTCGCCGTCGACGAGCTCGGCCACTGGATCGGCTCCGAGCAGCCCGACCGGCAGACGATCGCCGAGGACCTGCTGACCCGCCTGCGCAACGACCCCGACCAGCGGGTCTCCCACGCCGCCGGCCAGCGGCTGGCCGGGCGGCACGCGTCGGAACCGGGCGCGACCGCCGGGCCGGCCGCGGCCGAACTGCCCCCGGACCCGGACTGGCACCGCCGGACGATCTTCTACGAGATCCGCGTCCGCAGCTTCGCCGACGGCAACGGCGACGGCATCGGCGACTTCGCCGGCCTCACCGAGCGCCTCGACTACCTGCAGTGGCTCGGCGTCGGCACGCTGGTGCTGACCCCGATCTACGACTCGCCGCTCGAGGACGACGGCCACGACACCAGCGACTTCCACCGCGTCCACCCCGACCTCGGCACGCTCGACGAGTTCCTCGACTTCGTCACCGCCGCGCACCGGCGGGGCATCCGCGTCATGCTCGACCTCGTCCTGAACCACACCAGCAGGCAGCACCGCTGGTTCCAGGAGTCCCGGCGCGATCCTACGGGTCGCTACGGCGATTTCTACGTCTGGCAGGAGGCCTCGGAGCCCTCGGCCGACGGTGACGACCACTGGACCCTCGACCGCGTCCGCGGTCAGTACTACTGGCACCGGTTCGGCGTCTGCGAACCCGACCTCAACTTCGATTCCGACGACGTCCAGCAGGCGATGATCGACGTCCTGCGGTACTGGCTCGACCGCGGGGTGGACGGGTTCCGGCTGGTCACCGCCCCGTACCTGTACGAGCGGGTCGGCGTCGGCGGCGAGGGGCTCGACGAGACCCACACGTACCTGCACCGGCTGCGCCGCGAGGTCGACGAGCACTACACCGGCCGGCTGCTGCTGGGCTGGGCCGACCGGTGGCCGTCCGGGGCGTCGGAGTACTTCGGCAGCGCCGAGCGTCCTGAGTGCGGTGTCGTGCTCTACACGTCGCTGATGCCGCGGATCTTCCTCGGGATGCGTCAGGAGACGCACTACCCGGTGTCCGAGGTGCTGTCGGAGACGACGCGGATCCGCGACGACTGCCAATGGGCCAGCTTCCTGCGCAACGGCGACGAGCTGTCGCTGGAGAACGTCGGCGAGAACGACCGGGCGTATCTGCGGAACATGTACGCGCCGTCGCCGCGCATGCTGACCGACTCCGGCATCCGGCGGCGCCTGGCGCCGCTGCTCGACGGCGACCGCAGCCAGCTCGAGCTGTGCATGGCGCTGCTGCTCTCGCTGCCCGGCTCGCCGGTGCTGTACTACGGCGACGAGATCGGCATGGGGGAGAACCTCGCGCTGCCCGACTGCGCGGCGATCCGGACGCCGATGCAGTGGACGGCCGACCGCGGGGCCGGGTTCTCCACCGCCGAACCCGACAACCTGGCCAGCCCGCTGGTCGTGAGCCCGGCGTACGCGCCGGCGGTCGTGAACGTCGAGTCGCAGCGGGTCGAGCGGCGGTCGGTGCTCAAGACCGTGCGCGGGCTGGTGCAGACCCGGCGCAAGAGCGAGGCGCTGACGATCGGCGCGTTCGAGCCGGTGGCCAGCCACAACGCGGCCGTGCTGGCGTACCTGCGTCGCACCCGGACGTCGGCCGTGCTCTGTCTGGCCAACTTCTCGCAGTACGCCCAGGCGGCGGCGCTTAGCTTGGAGGAGTTCGCCGGCCGGCAGCCGATCGAGATGAGCGGCCACACCCGGTTCGCGCTGATCGGCGCCGACGAGTACCCGGTGACGCTCTCCGGCCACGGCTTCTTCTGGTTCGACCTGGCCGAGACCGCTGGAGGCACGGCGTGATCGATTTGATTCCGGTGGGGTTCAACTCGTCCGGGGCGCGCGACGGGGTGGCCCGGGCTCCCGGGGCGCTGCTGGACGCCGGCCTGCTGGCCGCGCTGCCCGAGTCGCGGGTGTCCGAGTTGACCCTCCGGCGGGCCGACCCGGCCCGGGGGCCGAGCGGGCTCGCCGCGGAGGCGGCGCTCGGCGCGATGGTGGGCACGGTGGAAGACCGCGTGCTCGACGCCTGGGCGGGCGACCGGGTGCCGGTCGTGCTCGGCGGCGACTGCCCGGTGCTGCTGGGTGGGCTGGCCGCGGCCGAGTCCCGCGGTTACGGCGCCGGCCTGGTGTTCGTCGACGGGCACGAGGACGCGTGGGACCCGCACCGCTCGCCGACCGGCGAGGCCGCCGACAGCGAGATCGCGCTCGCGCTCGGCTGGGCGGCGCCGCCCGAGAGCCTGGAGTCGATGGTGCCGTGCCTGCGGGCGTCCGACCTGCTCCAACTCGGCCCGCGCGACGCGGCCGAACTCGCCGAAGCGGGCCAGCCCAGCATCGCCGACCAGGTCGGCACGATCGACGGCCGCCGCCTGGCGTCCCCCGGCGGTATCGAGGCCGCGGTGGAGGCCGCCGAAACGCTGATCACCCGCACCCGGCACTGGTGGCTCCATGTCGACCTCGACGTGCTCAGCACCGACGCCCTTCCGGCCGTCGACTACCCGCAGCCCGGGGGCCTGTCCTGGGCGCAGCTCGAGACGCTCACCGAGTCGCTGCTCCGCCTCGGCGGCTGCGGCGGCCTGAGCGTCTGCATCTACAACCCCGACCTCGACGCCGGCCGCGCCGCCCCCCGCATCGTCGAGTACGTAGCCTCCGCCGCGCGCCTCCTGCAGCCCTAAATGGTTGATTGCGATGTTCAGTGGTCGCAGGCGATCAGTGTTCGGGTGGGCGGTTGGCTGGTGTGGTCGTGGTGCCTGATCGCGGCGGTCAGCGCGAGGAGGCGTTGGGTGACACGGACCCAGACTCCGGTGATGGTCCGCGTGTCGTGTACTTCGATGTCGAGTTGGTCTTTGAGGGTCTGGTAGACCGATTCGATGACGTGCCGGAACGGTTTGAGCGGGTGCTCGCCGGGTCGTGGTTTGCGGTTGCGGGATCAGCAGCCGGGCGTCTTTGTCGGTCAATTGGTGTTCGAACTCGCAGCGCTGGTAGCCCTTGTCAGCGGGAATGGTCTGCCCGGGCCGGTAGGCGGGGTCGGTGTCGAAGAAGTGGAGCAACACGTCGGGTTCGTCGGTTTTCCCGCCGGCCAACGCCCAGGTGATCGGGGTGCAGACCAGAGGCGGGCGCAGGCCCCAGAACCATCGCGAGTGTGACGCGTAGTAGCCGTAGTGGTCGTGGCCGCCCGAATCGGTGCGTTCCGCGGTGTCCCGGGAGGCGTCGCAGCCGACCGAGGTGGAGCCGGCCAGCCACAGGTCGTCGTGCCGGAACGTGGTGTCGGGGCCAGTTCACGCAGCATCCGGGCTGGCAGGCCACCCGCGGCGGGCAGTCGGCCGGTGACCAGGCGCAGCCAGCGACGTTCGGAGGTGACCCGGAGCAGGGCCTGCGCTGTTGCGGCGGTCAGCAATTGCGCGTCGCAGAACGCCGGCGGGCGCCGTCAGGAATCAATCATCTAGGGCTGCGCGCGGACCGCGCGACGGTCCACACTGGTCATATGGCGACGTCCGGCGCGCACATCGAGGCCGCGCTGCGCCGCACGATGGTGGGGCAGCTCGAGACCTGGGGCGCCGACACCGGGATCGCGCTCGATCCGGCCGTGCTCGACGCGATGCTGCTCGTTTCGCGGGCGCACTTCACCCGCGGCGCGGCACCGGAGGACGCCTACGACGCGCACGCGGCGATCGTCACGAAACGGGATCCGGCCGGCCTGGCGATCAGCTCGGTGTCCGCGCCGACGATCGTCGCGATGATGGTGACCCAGCTCGCGGTCCGGCCCGGGCACCGCGTGCTGGAGATCGGCAGCGGCGGGTACAACGCGGCGCTGCTGCGCGAGCTCGTCGGCCCGTCCGGGCAGGTCACGACCCTCGACGTCGACCCCGACGTCGCCACCGGGGCGCTCGAGCGGCTGCGCTCGGCCGGGTACGAGGACGTCGAGGTCCGGTTCGCCGACGGCGAGTTCGGTGCGCCCGACCGCGCGTTGTTCGACCGGATCGTCGTGACGGTCGAGGCCGCCGACGTCCCGCCGGCCTGGGTCGGCCAACTGCGCCCCGGCGGGCGCCTGGTGGTTCCGCTGCGGATGTGCGGGCTCACCCGCTCGGTCGCGTTCACCGACGTCGAGGGGGTGCTGGTCAGTTCCGGGTACGAGCTCTGCGGATTCGTCCCCATGCAGGGCGCGGGGGAACACCGCGAGCAGCGCGTACCGCTGGCCGAGGGCGTCGAACTCCGGCTCGACGACGGCCAGCGGGCCGACGGCGAGGCGCTGCGCTCGGCGCTGGCCGGGTCGCGGGCCGAGGTCGGGACCGGGCTGCGGGTGGCGAACCAGGAGCCGTTCACCGAGCACCTCGACCTCTGGCTGGCCACGATGCTGCCGGGGTTCGGCCTGCTGACGGCCGGGGCGGCAGCGGTCGACCGGGGCCTGGTGAACCCGGCCTGGCCCGGCGGCCGGACGCCGGCGATCACCCGGGGCGGCACGCTCGCCTACCGGTCGTGGCGGCGGTTCGACGGCGGCGCGGAGGTGCGGGTGACCGCCCACGGCCCCGACGCCGCCGACGTCGCGGCCGAGTTCGCGCAGGCCCACCGGGTCTGGGCCGGGACGCGCCGTCCGGGTTCGCCGGCCCGGATCGCGGTGTACCCGGCCGGCACCCCGGACGCCGAACTCCCGGCCGGTTACCGGCTCGATCGGCGTCACTCCCGGACCGTGATCACCTGGAGTTGAGTTAACCTCTCTTAACATGAGCGTCCGGAGCGAGCAGAAGGCCGACCGGCGTCGTCAGCTGCTCCGGGCCGGCGCGGTGCTCATCGCCGAGCGCGGCTTTCCCGGCGTCCGGCTGGAGGATCTGGGCGCGGCGGCCGGCATCAGCGGCCCGGCCGTCTACCGGCATTTCCCGAACAAGGAAGCGTTGCTGGTGGAGCTGCTGGTCGGCATCAGCGACCGGTTGCTGCGCGGCGGTCACGCCGTCGTCGTCGCGGCCGGGTCGCCGGAGGCGGCCCTGCGCGGGCTGGTCGACTTCCACCTCGACTTCGCCCTCAGCGAGCCGGAGCTGATCGGGATCCACGACCGCGACCTGGCCAGCCTGCCGCCGGACGCGCTGCACCGGGTCCGGCAGACCCAGCGGACCTACGTCGAGCTCTGGGTGGCGGTGCTCTGCGGGGTCCGCCCGGCGCTGGCCGAGGACGACGCCCGGGTGGCCGCGCACGCGGTGTTCGGGCTGCTCAACTCGACGCCCTACAGCGCGGTCGGGCCGCGCGCCCGGGACGTGCTCCGCGCGATGGCGCTGGCCGCTACCCTGTACTCAGTTAACGACGACTAACTGAGGCGGGCAGCGATGGACCTCCTTTCCAACGACTACCGGGACCTCGCGCTGACCGTCCGAGAGTTCGCGCGGGACGTGGTCGCGCCGGTCTCGGCCCAGCACGACGCGGCCTACACGTTCCCCTACGAGGTGGTCGCCGGGATGGCCTCGATGGGGCTGTTCGGCCTGCCGTTCCCCGAGGAGTACGGCGGCCAGGGCGGCGACTACTTCGGGCTGTGCCTGGCGCTGGAGGAGCTCGGCAAGGTCGACCAGAGCGTCGCGATCACGCTCGAGGCCGGGGTGTCGCTCGGCGCGATGCCGGTGTACCGGTTCGGGAACGAGGCCCAGAAGAAGGAGTGGCTGCCGTCGCTGACCAGCGGGCAGGCCCTGGCCGCGTTCGGGCTCACCGAGGCCGGGGCCGGGAGCGACGCGTCCGGCACCCGCACCACCGCGGTGCTCGACGGCGACCACTGGGTGATCAACGGCTCGAAGCAGTTCATCACGAACTCGGGGACCTCGATCACCCGGCTGGTGACCGTGACGGCTCGCACCGGGCCGGAGGAGATCTCCACGATCCTGGTGCCGACCGACACGCCCGGTTTCCGCGCCGAACCCGCCTACGACAAGGTCGGCTGGCACGCGTCCGACACGCACCCGCTCTCGTTCGACGACGTCCGGGTGCCGGCCGAGAACCTGCTGGGCGAGCGGGGCCGCGGGTACGCGAACTTCCTGCGGATCCTCGACGAGGGCCGGATCGCGATCGCCGCGCTGGCGACCGGCGCGGCTCAGGGCTGCGTCGACGAGAGCGTGAAGTACGCGTCCGAGCGGGTCGCGTTCGGGCAGCCGATCGGGCGGCACCAGTCGATCGCGTTCACGATCGCCCGGATGGAGGCCCGGGCCCACACCGCGCGCACCGCCTACTACGACGCGGCGGCGCGGATGCTGGCCGGGAAGCCGTTCAAGAAGGAGGCGTCGATCGCCAAGCTGGTGGCGAGCGAGGCCGCGATGGACAACGCTCGGGACGCGACCCAGATCCACGGCGGCTACGGGTTCATGAACGAGTACGCGGTGGCCCGGCACTACCGGGACAGCAAGGTCCTGGAGATCGGCGAAGGCACGACGGAGGTCCAGCTCATGCTCATCGCCCGGCAGGTCGGTCTGTGAGGCGCGAGGTCCAGCGCGGGCTCTGGTTCGAGGAGTTCGAGACCGGCGTCGTCTACGAGCACCGCCCCGGCCGGACGATCACCGAGGCCGACAACGTGCTGTTCACGACGCTGACGATGAACACCCAGGCGCTGCACCTGGATGCGGCGTTCGCCGAGGGCACCGCGTTCGGGCAGCGGCTGGTCAACTCGATGTTCACGCTGTCGACGCTGGTCGGGCTGTCGGTGGCCCAGCTCACCCAGGGCACGATCGTCGCGAACCTGGGCTTCAGCGAGATAGCGTTCCCGAAGCCGCTGTTCCACGGCGACACGCTGTACGCCGAGACGGTGGTCACCGAGAAGCGGGAGTCGAAGAGCCGTCCGGGCGAGGGGATCGTCACGTTCGTACACACCGGCCGCAACCAGCACGGGGACGTGGTCGCGACCGCCACCCGCAAGACCCTGGTCCACCTGCGGCCGACGCCCTGATCCGTTTCCCGGAGGTATCCGCCATGTGGCCCCCGACCAGCCCGCTTCCGGTCGACGCCGGCGCGGCGACCCTCGTCGGCCGCGTCTGGCGGCCCGGGCTCGGCCCGTCGGTCGTCGCCGTCCGGGACGGCTCGCTGGTCGACGTCACCTCGACCTTTCCGACCGTCCGGGAGTTGACCGAGACCGAGAACCCGGCCGCTGAGCTGCGGAAGGCCGAGGGCGAAGCCCTCGGGACGCTCGACGACGTCCTCGCCAACACCCCGCCGGAGAGCCGCGACCCCGAGCACCCGCGCCTGCTCTCGCCGATCGACCTGCACGTCGTCAAGGCGGCCGGCGTCACGTTCGCCGCCTCGATGCTCGAGCGGGTGATCGAGGAGCGGGTCCGCGGCGACGCCGGCGCGGCCGCTCAGGCCCGCGCCGACATTCACGCGCTCATCGGCACGTCCACGCCGCAACCCGGTTCGCCCGAGGCCGCGCGACTGCGCGCGATGCTCGTCGGCCGGGGCCTCTGGAGCCAGTACCTCGAGGTCGGCCTCGGCCCCGACGCGGAGATCTTCACCAAGGCCCCGGTGCTGGCCACGGTCGGCACCGCGGTCGACGCCGGGGTCCGCCGCGACTCCACCTGGAACAACCCCGAACCCGAGGTGGTACTCGCCGTCGCGTCCACCGGCCGGATCGTCGGCGCGACGCTCGGCAACGACGTCAACCTCCGCGACATCGAGGGACGCTCCGCCCTGCTCCTCCCGCAGGCCAAGGACAACAACGCGTCGGCCGCCCTCGGCCCGTTCCTCCGCCTCGTCGACGGTGATTTCACTCTGGACGACGTCCGGCGCGCCGTCGTCACGCTGACCGTCGACGGCGAAGACGGGTACCACCTGGACGGCGAGTCGTCGATGACCGAGATCAGCCGGGACCCGGCCGAGCTGGCCGCCCAGCTCTTCACCGGTCACTCCTATCCCGACGGCGCGGTGCTGTACCTCGGCACGATGTTCGCCCCGACCGCCGACCGGCACACGCCCGGCCTCGGGTTCACGCACGAGACCGGCGACATCGTGAGCGTGTCCTCGCCGAAACTGGGCACCCTCACCAACCGGATCCGCCCGGCCGACGAGTGCGAGCCCTGGACGTTCGGGATCGCCGACCTGATGCACACCCTGCGGAATCGGGAGTCCTCGTGAACACTTCAGTCGCCGACCCGGCGTCCGTCGGGACCGTGACGCGGGCGGCCGCGGACGCGACCGCCGGGCTGGCCGCGCTGGGACGGGCCGGGCGCGCCCGCCTGCTCCGCGCGGCCGCCGACGAGATCGAGGCCCGCCGGGAGGCGCTGGTCGCGGTCGCGTCCCGCGAGACCCACCTGGCCGACGCCCGGCTGAACGGCGAAGTGACCCGCACCGCGTACCAGCTGCGGCTCTTCGCCGACGTCGTCGAGGAGGGCTCCTATCTGGAGGCCACGATCGACCACGCCGGCGACACCCCGATGGGGCCGGGCCCGGACCTGCGCCGGATGCTCGTGCCGCTCGGGCCGGTCGCGGTGTTCGGGGCGTCGAACTTCCCGCTGGCGTTCTCGGTGCCGGGCGGAGACACCGCGTCGGCGCTGGCGGCGGGGTGCCCGGTCGTGCTGAAGGCGCACGAGTCACATCCGGAGACGTCCGCGCTCGCGTTCGAGGCGCTGCTGGCGGCGGCCAAATCCGCGGGTGCCCCGGACGGCACGGTCGGGCTCGTCTTCGGGCGCGAGGCCGGGGCCGCGCTCGTCACCGACCCGCACATCACCGCGGTCGGGTTCACCGGGTCGCTGGCCGGTGGCCAGGCGCTGCGCGCGCTGATCGAGTCCCGGCCGCAGCCGATCCCGTTCTACGGCGAGTTGGCCAGCCTGAACCCGCTGGTGGTCACCCCGGCCGCGGCCGCCGCCCGTGCGTCGGAGATCGCGTCCGGGCTGGCCACGTCGATCACCGGTTCGCTGGGTCAGCTCTGCACCAAGCCCGGCCTGGTCTTCCTGCCCGGCGGTCCGGCCGGCGATGCGCTGCTGGCCGAGGTCTCGGCCTTGGTGGACGCCGTCCCGGCGGGGGAGCTGCTCAACGACCGGGTCGCCGAGGGCTACCGCTCGATCGGCACCGCCCTGCGCGCCGAACCGGGCGTGCGGGTCGCCGCCGGTGGCGCGGTCGGCGTCGCCGCGGTGCTGACCGTCGACGCGGGCGACTTCACCGCCGCGCTCGCCGAGGAGTGCTTCGGCCCGCTGGCCGTGGTCGTGCGGTACTCGTCCGAGGACGAGCTCCTCGGGGTGCTCGCGACGCTGCCCGGCTCGCTGACCGCGACCGTCCACTCGCAACCGACCGACGACCTGGCGCCGCTGCTGGCCGTCCTCCAGCCCCGGGCCGGTCGCCTGCTCTTCGACGGCTACCCGACCGGGGTGCTCGTCGCCTGGGCGCAGACCCACGGCGGCCCCTGGCCGTCCACCAACACCGTCCACACCTCGGTCGGCCCGACCGCGATCCGCCGTTTCCTGCGTCCCGTCACCTGGCAGAACGCCCCCGAACGGGTCCTCCCGGACGAGCTGCGCGACGACTACACCGGCATTCCCCGCCGCATCGACGGAGTACTGCTCCCGACCGGATAGGGCCCGGCCAGGCCGGCCAGGCCGGTGACGACCAGCCCGATCCCGGCCGCGAACCCGAGCGCGAGAGCGTTGGCCAGCGCGGCCGTCGCGGTCGGCGACAGGGCCGCGACGGGGTCCGGTTCGGCGACGGCGCCGAGCATCAGCGTCCCCCACGCGGTGATCGGGAGGACGAGAAGGAGGGCCGCACCGGCCACCCGGGCGGTCACCGCGCCGCGGCGCCGACCGGCCCCGGCCCCGGCTCCGACGGCTCCGACGGCGGCCACGGTGAGCAGTACGCCGTGGACGGACAGCAGGACGGTGAGAGCGCCGGCAGACCAGTCCCAGTCGACCTCGCCGACCGTGAACGTGCTCAGCGGCCAGACGACGACCAGCGCGACGTCGGCCACGGCCACCAGGACCAGCGCGGTCCAGAACCGCCCCGGAGCCGCCCCCCGGCCCGCGAGCGCCCCGGAGCCGCCCCGCGCCACGAGAGCCCCCGGGCCACCCCGCGCCACGAGCGCCTCGGGGCCGCGCCCCACCGCAACACCTCCGGCCGACAGGCGTCGCGATGGTCGCGGCCCCAGCCGGAGCACGGCGAGCGGAAGCGCGAGCGTCGCCACCCCGGCCGCAGCCGCACCGAGCAACGCCGGCCCGCGGATCGCCCAGCCGAAGAAGTCACCGAACCCGAAGATGCCGGAGAAGACGGTCGTCAGCAGCGCCCACGGCACCGCAGCACCGGCCAGCCACCGGGTCGCCGTGCGGCCGGCGTCGTGGCCGCGGCCGAGCAGCGTCAGGCCCACGATCAAGCCGCCGCCGGCCAGCGCGTCCATCTCGGCGGTACCGACCGTGGCCGGAGCATTCACCCAGAAGCGGGGTTCGCCGAGGTAGAGGACCGCGGTGATGACCGCGCCCGTCGCCGCGCCGAGCAGCAGCCCGAGCACCCCGACCGCCGCCGCGGCCCCGCCGGACCGCCTCACACGATCCGCACGAGCCGGAGAGGGCCACGCGGGAGGATGCGGGAGGGGCTGCACGCGGCCACCGTAGCGGCGCCCGAGTGCACTGTGGATCGCCCGTCAGGGCAGGTCGAGGTCGGCCCAGACGGCGGCGTGATCGGAACCCGCGTGCACCGGGCCGGTCATCGTGGGATAGATCGGCCAGAGCGTCCCGCGCTTGCCGCCCCACACGCCCCGCCGGTGGATCCCGCCTCCGGTCGCGCGGGCGAACAGCGCCGGCGACAACAGCACGTAGTCGAGCTTGTTCCGGGCCGTGCAGTAGCCGTAGGTCCCCGGGCGGCCACCGTCGTCGAAGTCCCGGTGGGCCGAGATGTCGCGCAGGTCGGTCTCCCGCAGCAGCGGCGCCAGTGGCTCGCTGTCCGGGGTGTCGTTGAGGTCGCCGAGCACGACCACGTACTCGGTCTCCAGCGACCGGTAGATCTCGGCCACCCGCACCGCCTGCCTGCGTCGGGTCGCGTCGGAGGCGACCTTCCCGCCGTACCCCTTGCTCTTGAAGTGATTGACGAGGACGACGACCAACGCGCCTTCCGGGGTGCGGACGTGGTACTCCGCGCAATCCCGGCTGAAGATCCGGCCGCCGGAATCCACGTCGTCCACATGGCTGCGCTGCGCCACCAGCGGGAACTTCGACAGCACCCCGACGTCGATACCGCGCTCGTCGTTGCCGTCGACGACCATGACGTGCGGGTACCGCGGACGGCCGCCCTCGACCAGGCCGGCGTCGGCGAAGCGCTTGAGCGCGAAGCGGTTCTCGGTCTCGATCACCCCGACGACGTCGGCGCCGACGTCCTCGAGGACCATCGCGGTGTGGGTGAGCGCGAGCTCGTCGACGCGGTCGGTGGTCAGCTCGACCCAGCCGATCCAGTCCGCGCGCCCGTTCGCGACGACGGTCACCGTGCCGTCGCGGGAGCGGCGCAGCAGGCGCCCGCGGTTCTGACGCAGTCGCGCGAGGCGGGCCGAGTCGCCGTTGCGCAGGCCCAGCCGGCTCAGCTCGCGCAGGATCTCCCGCTTGACCTCGTCGGTGTACGACGGCTCCTCGAACAGCGTGTTCACCCGCTGGTGGGCCTCCAGCGCCGGCCGCCCGGCGGCCCAGTTGCGGGAGTCGAGCGCCCGGGCCCGGTTGAACAGATTTTCGACGTTGAAGGTCGCGATCCGCACGAGTCAGTACAGCCCGGCCAGGACGCTCGGCGCCAGGCCGAGCGCGGTGGTCATCCCGATCCCGGTCGTCACCGCGACCACCCGGACGCCCGGGGCCGGCGCCTCGATCAGGAAGTTCTGCATCGGGGAGCTCGCGTACACCCCGGCCCAGCGCTCGCGCACCCGCAGCGACGGCACCCCGAGCAGCGCGGCCGTCTCGTGCAGCAGCAACTCGTCGTACTCCTCGGGGCGGAAGGGCTCCGGCGTCCGCCCGTAGGAATGCGTGTCGCCGATCGTCAGCTCGCCGGTGGGTCGCTGGGTGAACATCAGGTTCACCTGGGCGTCCAACAGATCGGGACGCTCGGCCGCGAAGCGGGCGCGGATCGACGCGGCCGACGGGCAGGCGGCGAAGCCGTCGTAACGCAGCAGCGACAGGCCGGTGAGCACGGCCGGATCGAACCGGACGCCGCCCGGCGCCTCGACCCGGAGCATGTGCAGGACGCAGCGGCGCAGCGCGATCGGCTCGGTGAGCCCGGGGAACAGCCGATCGGTGTCGTGGCCGGTGGCGACCACCACCGCGCTCCCGTCGACCCGGCCTCGGCTGGTGTGGACGGTGCCGGTCTCGACGCCGAGCACGTTCGTCGCCCACCGGAAGTCGACGCCCTGCTCGGCCAGCCAGGAGGCGATGGCCGGGATCGCGGTGCGGGGGTCGACGCGCACGTCGAGCGGTAACCAGGCCCCGCCGAGCACCGTGCGCGGGTTCAGCGGGACCCGCTCGAGCACGGTCTGGCGGTCGAGCAGCTCGACCGGTTGCGCGCTGCGCTCCTGGAACTCGGCCAGCACGGCCAGCTCGTCGTCGGCTCGGGCGGCGACCACGGTGCCCGCGGTCGAGACGTCGAACCCGGCTTTGGCACCGAGGTCGAGCCAGCGCTCGCGGGCGATCAGCCCGTACTCCAGGGCCGGCCCGGCCTGCCCGGTGACGCAGCCGTGCCCGAAGTTGCGCACGGATGCGCCGGACGCGAAGTCGTCCCGGTCGACGACCACGGTGGACAGGCCGCGGCGGACCGCCTCCACGGCATGGGCGAGGCCCACGATCCCGGCTCCGACGATGACGACATCCGCAGTCATGGCGCTCAGCGTGCCATGGCTCCCGGGGATGTCCAGACAGGTTGTCGCGAAGTTCGCCCTTTCAGAGCGGGCAATTCATCTTCTCGGTCGTTATTAGCACGAGTTGTATAGTCAACTGCATGGCCCTGCACCAGACGATCGCCGACGACCTGCGCCGCCGGATCTCCACCGGCGAACTGGGCGTCGGCGACCCCCTGCCGTCGGAGGCGCAGCTCGGCGTCGAGTGGAGCGCGTCCCGGGGGACGGTCCGGCAGGCGCTCGGCGCGCTGCGGGCCGAGGGTCTGATCGGCGGCGGCCGGGGCCGGCCGCCGGTCGTGCGCGCGACCCAGGTCGCGCAGCCGTTCGAGGACTTCCTCTCGTTCTCCCGCTGGGCCCGGCAGATCGGCCGGGAGCCCGGCCAGCACACGCTCGAGGTCGCCCGGCGGCCGGTCGGCCGCGACGCGGCCGACGCGCTCGGCCTCGACGAGGGCGAGCCGGTCGTGCAGGTCCTGCGCCAGCGTCTGCTCGACGGGCGTCCGGTCCTGGTCGAGCGGACGACGTTCGTCCTGCCGGTCGGCCGTCTGCTGTTCGACTTCGACCCCGACTCCGGCTCGATCTACGACCACCTGACCCGCTGCGGAGTCGACCTCACGGTCGCCCGCCACGTGTTCGACGCGGTCGCCGCCGACGAGACCGACGTCTCCCTTCTGGACGTCGCCCCGGGCGCGCCGCTGCTCCGGGAACGCCGGCGGGCCTGCGGGCCCGACGGCGAGCCGCTCGAGTACTCCGACGACCGCTACCGGCCCGACCTCGTCACGTTCACCATCGAGAACGCCCAGCAGTCCGCTCCGGCGCTGAGCCGGACGCCACTTCCCGCGGGAGCGCAGTGATGAAGATCGATCTCGCCGTCTTCGACATGGCCGGCACCACGATCGACGAAGGCCAGCACGTCTACCGGATCCTCAGCGAGACCTCGGTCGCGCACGGCGGCCCGGCGGACGTCGACCAGTGGCACGGGGCGGCCAAGCACGAGGCGCTGGGGGCGCTGCTGAACCTCGCCCCCGGCGACGAGAAGCTGGAGCTCGTCGTGGCCGACTTCCGGGCCCGGCTCGCCGCGGCCTACGCCGAGTTCCCGCCGAAGCCGCTGCCCGGGGTGCCGGACGCACTGGCCGCGCTCCGGGCCGCCGGGGTCCGGGTCGCGCTGTCGACCGGGTTCGACCGGGAGATCGTCGGCTCGCTGCTGCCCGCGCTGGGCTGGGACGACTCGGTCGTGGACGTCGTCGTGTGCGGGAGCGACGTGCCGGCCGGGCGGCCGGCGCCGTACATGATCTTCCGGGCCATGGAGACGCTGGGCGTGACCGACGTGTCCCGGGTTCTCGTCGCCGGTGACACCCCGCGCGACCTGCGGTCGGGGCGGAACGCCGGGGCCGGGTTCGTCGTCGGGGTGCTGTCGGGGGCCGGGACGGTCGCCGAGCTCGGCGCCGAGCGGCACACCCACCTGCTGCCGTCGGTGGCCGAGGTGCCGGGGCTGGTCGCGTGATCCCGTTACGCGGTGGGCACGTGCTCGACGTCCAGCTCGACCAGGTGAGCCGGGAAGCGCGTGTAGCCGACCGACAGCGGTTCCCCGCCGGGCAGCGCGTCGAGAGCCCGGGCCACCAGCACCACCGCGCCGGGTGAGAGCTCGAGATCGCTCAGCTCGTCCGCGGTGGCGTGCCGGGCGCTGATCGTCGTCGAGACCCGGACGTAGTCGTCGATGCCGCCGGCCTCCAGCGACCGGGTGATCGAGCCGGTGCGCCGGAAGTGCGCGGCCAGGTCGGGCGCCCGGCCGAGGCCGAACCAGTGGGTGCCCCGCGAGATCGGACGCCCGGACAGCGACCGGACGACCTCCAGCCGCACCACCTGCTCACCCAGCACCGCGGCCACGTCCGGGGGCGGGACCTCGATCGCGGTCTCCAGCAGCCGGGCCGACGCGTCGCCGGAGCGCGGGCCGAGCGAGTCGGTCATCCGGGTGCGGGTGCCGATCCGGTGCGTGACCAGCGTGTGCGGGGCCACGAACGTGCCGCTGCCCCGGCGGGCCTCGACCAGCCCCTCGGCCGCCAGCGCGGCCACCGCCCGGCGGACCGTGTGCCGGTTGACCGCGAACCGCTCGGCCAGCTCGGCCTCGCTCGGGAGCCTCCCGCCGACCGGGATCCGGCCGTCGGTGACGTCGACGCGCAGCTCCTCGGCGATGAGCCGCCAGGCGGCATAGCCGCTGGGCCCCTCGTTCGCTGTCACCGCGTTCACCGACCCTCCCCTCACCGGATGTTCACCTTAAAGGGCTCGCCGCGCTCCGGGTCGCCCGGCTAAGTTGTCTAACGTACTAGACAACTTGGAGGCGCGATGGAGACCGACAGGCGCCGATGGATGCGGGCGCTGGCCGGGGCGGCCACGACCGAGCTGGCCGAGGCCTGGGAGCGCTGCGGCCCGGCCCCGGACGCCGAGTGGATCCGCGGCCCGGAGGCCGGGCTGGTCATGGTGCGCGGGCGGATCGGCGGCGGCGGCGACCGCTTCAACCTCGGCGAGGCGACCGTGACCAGGGCGACCGTCCGGGTGGCCGGCTTCACCGGCTCGTCCTACGTGCTCGGCAGCGACCTCGACCACGCCCGCTACGGGGCGCTGTTCGACGCGGTCCTGCAGGACCCGGCTCAGCACCATCAGATCCTGACCGGGGTCATCGAACCGCTCGAAGCCGCCCAGAAAGCCCGCGACCTCGACGTCCGGGAACGATCACGGGCTACCGTCGTCGACTTCTTCACGGTCGCCCGGGAGCACGAATGAGCTTCACCGATCCGACCCGCGACGCCCAGCGCGCGTTCCGGGCCGTCCTCGACGCGCTGGCCCATCCGACCCGTCCGTTCCCGATCACCGGCCCGGACCGGCCTCCGGCCCCGCTGGGCCGGGCCGCCGCCGCGGTCGGCCTGACCCTCTGCGACGACGACACCCCGGTCTGGATCGACCCGGTCCTGGCCGCCGACGGCGCGGTCGCGGCCTGGTTCGCGTTCCACACCGGAGCGCCGGTGCTGTCCGGCCCGGCCGAGGCCGCGTTCGTGTTCGCGACCGGCTTCGACGCGCTGCCCCCGCTGACCGCCCTGGCCGCCGGGACGCCCGAGCAGCCGCACACGTCGGCCACGATCGTTCTGGAAACGACCGGCCGGAACGGCCGGGAGTACCGCGCCACCGGGCCCGGCATCGACGGCGAGGCCGGCCTCGTCGCCCCGGCCGCGTTCGGCGAGTTCTGGCGGCAGAACACCGAACGGTTCCCGCTCGGCGTCGACCTGTTGCTGGTCGAGGGCGACCGCGTCCGCGGGCTGCCGCGCACCACCACGCTCGAAGGAGTCTCCTGATGTACGTCGCGGTGAAAGGCGGCGAGGAGGCGATCGCCAACGCGCACGCGTTGCTCGCCCAGCGCGGCCGGGGCGACACGACGCTGCCCGAGATCGACGCCCGGCAGGTCGCCGGCCAGCTCGGCGTGCTCGTGTCGCGGGTGATGGCCGAGGGGTCGCTGTACGACCCGGAGCTCGCCGCCCGGGCCGTCGTCCAGGCCCAGGGTGACGTGCTCGAGGCCGTCACGCTGGTGCGCTCGTACCGCACGACGCTGCCGCGTTTCGGCGCGACCGAGCCGGTCGACACGGCCGGGCTCCCGCCCGAGCGGCGGATCTCGGCCACGTTCAAGGACCTGCCCGGCGGCCAGCAGCTCGGGGCGACGTTCGACTACACCCACCGCCTGTTCACCGAGGCGCCGCCGGCCGAGCCCAGACGGAAGCCCGACGACGACACCACGATGCCCCGGATCACCGAGCTGCTCGGCGCCCAGTCCCTGCTGGAATCCGACGGCGGCCACCCGGACGACCCCGAACCCGGCGACCTCACCCGCGACCCCACCGTGTTCCCGCTGAGCCGCCCCGAGCGCCTGCAGGCGCTGGCCCGCGGCGACGAGGGTTTCCTGCTCGGCCTGGCCTACTCCACCCAGCGCGGCTTCGGCACCACCCACCCGTTCGCCGGGGAGATCCGGGCCGGCGAGGTCGAGGTCGAGTTCGAGGCCCCGGAGCTCGGGTTCCCGGTCCCGCTGGGCCGGATCGAGCTGACCGAGTGCCAGATGGTCAACCAGTTCGTCGGCAGCGCCGAGGCGCCGGCCCAGTTCACCCGCGGCTACGGCCTGGTCTTCGGACGGGCCGAGCGCAAGGCGATGTCGATGTCGATCGTCGACCGGGCGCTGCGCGCGGAGGAGCTCGGCGAACGCACGGGCAGCCCGGCCCAGGACGAGGAGTTCGTCGTCAGCCACGCCGACAACGTCCAGGCGGCCGGGTTCGTCGAGCACCTCAAGCTGCCCCACTACGTCGACTTCCAGGCCGAGCTCGGCCTGGTCCGTCGCCTCCGCAAGGAAGCCGAAGCCGATGTATAACCACGGCTACCTCGACGAACAGACCAAACGCAGCATCCGCCGGGGCCTGCTCAAGGCCGTCGCGATCCCCGGGTTCCAGGTGCCGTTCGCGTCCCGCGAGGTGCCGATGCCCCGCGGCTGGGGCACCGGGGGCGTCCAGGTGACCGCGAGCGTCCTCGGCGACGACGACACGCTCAAGGTCATCGACCAGGGCGCCGACGACACGACGAACGCGGTCTCGATCCGGGCCTTCTTCGCCCGGATGACCGGCGCGTCGACGACCACCCGCACCGAGGACGCGACCGTCATCCAGACCCGGCACCGCATCCCGGAGACGCCGCTGGCCGAGGGTCAGATCCTCGTCTACCAGGTGCCGCTGCCGGAGCCGCTGCGCTTCCTCGAACCCCGGGAGACCGAGACCCGGCGGCTGCACGCGCTGGAGGAGTACGGCTCGATGTACGTCAAGCTCTACGAGGACATCGCCCGGTTCGGGCACATCGCGACGACCTACGACTACCCGGTGCTGGTCAACGACCGGTACCTGATGGCGCCGTCGCCGATCCCGAGCTTCGACAACCCGAAGATGCACCTCAACCCGGCCCTGCAGCTGTTCGGCGCCGGACGGGAGAAGCGCCTCTACGCGGTGCCGCCGTACACGAAGGTCGAGAGCCTCGGCTTCACCGACCACCCGTTCGAGCCGCAGCGCTTCGAGCAGCCGTGCGCGCTCTGCGGCTCCGAGGGCGTCTACCTCGACGAGGTGATCACCGACGACGACGGGACCGCGATGTACGTCTGCTCGGACACCGACCACTGCGAACGGAGCCGGTCGTGACCCCGCTGCTCCGCGCCGACGGTGTCGGCCACGCCTACGGGAAGCGGTTCGGCTGCCGGGACGTCAGCTTCGAGCTCTGGCCCGGTGAGGTGCTCGCCGTCGTCGGCGAGTCCGGTTCCGGCAAGTCGACGCTGCTGTCCGCGCTGGCCGGACGTCTCGACCTGACCGAAGGGTCGGTCCACTACGGCGACCGGTCGATCGCCGAGTTGCCGGAGAGCCGGCTGCGCAAGCTCTGGCGCAGCGAGTGGGGGTTCGTCCACCAGAACCCGGCCGACGGGCTGCGCATGCACGTCAGCGCCGGAGGCAACATCGGCGAGCCGCTGATGGCCAACGGCTGGCGCCACTACGGCGAGATCCGGGCGGCCGCGGCCGAGTGGCTGGCCCGGGTCGAGATCCCGGTCGACCGCATCGACGACCCGCCGACGACGTTCTCCGGCGGGATGCGTCAGCGGCTGCAGATCGCCCGCAACCTCGTCGTCTCGCCCCGGCTGGTGTTCATGGACGAGCCGACCAGCGGGCTCGACGTCTCGGTGCAGGCCCGGCTGCTCGACCTGATCCGCTCGCTGGTGCGCGAGCTGGGGCTGTCCCTGGTGATCGTGACCCACGATCTGGGGGTGGCCCGGCTCGTCTCCGACCGCACTCTCGTGATGAAGGACGGTGCCGTGATCGAATCCGGCCTCACCGACCGGGTCCTCGACGACCCCCAGTCCGGTTACGCCCAGCTGCTCGTCGCGTCGGTGCTGCGATGACGCTCCTCACCGTCGAGGACGTCTCGAAGACGTTCACCATGCACCTGCACGGAGGCTCCCGGCTGCCGGTCCTGCGCGGGCTGTCGCTGTCGGTCGCGCCGGGGGAGTGCGTCGTGCTCGGCGGCCCGTCGGGCGTCGGCAAGAGCTCGATCCTGAAGATGATCTACGGCAACTATCTGACCGACGCCGGGCGGATCTCGGTCGGCGGCCTCGACATCGCCACCGCGTCGCCGCGGGAGGTGCTGGCCGCCCGCCGGGGGACCGTCGGGTACGTGAGCCAGTTCCTGCGCTGCGTGCCGCGCGTCGGCGCGCTGCCGGTGGTGGCCGAGCCGCTGATCGAGCGGGGCACCGACCGCGGCGACGCCGAGGAGCGGGCGGCCGCGCTGCTTCGTCGCCTCGACATCCCCGAGCGGCTCTGGGCGCTGCCCCCGGCGACGTTCTCCGGCGGCGAGCAGCAGCGCGTCAACATCGCCCGCGGCCTGATCGCCGGCCTGCCCCTGCTGCTGCTCGACGAGCCGACCGCGTCGCTGGACGTCGCCAACCGCGCGATCGTCGTCGGGCTGCTGCGCGAGCAGCTCGCGGCCGGGGTCGGGATGCTGGCCATCTTCCACGACCCCGAGGTCCGCGAGGCGCTGGCCGACCGGGTCGTCGACGTGAGCGGCTTCGCGCCGTGACCCGCTACGCGATCTACGTCGTCCCCGACCGGCCCGAGGCGGCCACCTGGTTCGGACGTCCGGAGGTGCGGCCGATCTCCGTCGACGCCCGCCGGTACGGGTTCCACGCCACGGTGAAGGCCCCGTTCCGGTTGGCCTCCGGTCGAACGGCCACCGATCTGGACGCCCGGCTGGCGGCGTTCGCGGCCCAGCAGGAGCCGGTCACCGTGCCGGCCCTGAGGCTGGCGTGCCTCGACGGCTTCTTCGCGCTGATCCCGAGCCACCCGCAACCGGCCCTTCAGACGCTCGCCGCCGACGTCGTCGTGGAGTTCGACGACCTGCGGGCGCCCCTCACCGAAGCCGAGATCGCCCGGCGCCGGCCCGAGCGGCTGGACGACCGCGAGCGGCATCTCTTGCACACCTACGGCTATCCGTACGTCCTCGACCGCTTCCTGTTCCACCTCACGCTGACCGACCGCCTGCCCGTCGACCGCTGGGCACCGGTCGAGCAGGACCTGCGCTCTCACTTCGACGCGATGATCGGCCACGACCTCGTCATCGGGTCGTTGGCGCTGTGCATCGAGCCCGCTCCCGGGCAACCCTTCGAGATCTCCTCCACGCACGCCTTCAAGGGGACCCTGTGACCGAGACCGTCCTCCGTAACGCGACCCTCGTCCTTCCCGACTCCGTCCTCACCGGCAGCGTCGTCGTTCGCGACGGCGTCATCGTCGACCTCGACACCGGCGGGACCACCGGCTCGGCCGGCTCGGCCGGCGAGGACCTGGACGGCGACTACCTGTTGCCGGGCCTGGTCGAGGTGCACACCGACCACCTCGAGTACCACGTCAAGCCCCGCCCCGGCACCGAGTGGGACGCGGTGCCCGCGGTGCTGGCCCACGACGCCCAGCTGACCTCGTCCGGCGTCACGACCGTGCTGGACGCGCTGCGGGTCGGCTCCGACCCCCGCCACTACGACACCGCGGCCCTGCAGGACGCGGCCCCGGCGCTGGCCCCGCGGATGGCCGCGGCCATCGCGCACAGCGCGGACGCCGGGATCCTGCGCGCCGACCACTACCTGCACCTGCGCTGCGAGGTGCCGGCCCCGGACTGCGTCGACGTGTTCGACACGTTCGCCGGCGACCCCCGGGTACTGCTGGTGTCGCTGATGGACCACACCCCGGGCGCCCGCCAGTTCGCCAGCCTCGACGCGTTCCGCCGCTACACGGTCGGCAAGGGCCGGGTGTCGGACGCCGAGTTCGACGAGTACGTCCGGTTCCTGCAGAGCGTCGGGGCCGAGTACGCCGACAAGCACCGGGCGGCGATCGCCGAGCGGGTCCGCGAGCGCGGGCTGCGGCTGGCGACGCACGACGACGCGACCGTCGAGCACGTGGCCGAGTCGGTCGCGATCGGCGGCACGATCGCCGAGTTCCCGACCACGGTGGCGGCGGCCCGGGCCGCGGTCGAGAGCGGCCAGCAGACCGTGATGGGCGCCCCGAACCTGGTGCTCGGCGGGTCCCAGTCGGGCAACGTGTCGGCGGCCGAGATCCTGGCCGAGGGCCTGCTCGACATCCTGTCGTCGGACTACGTGCCGTCCAGCCCGCTGCAGGCGGTGTTCCACCTGCACTCCGCGGGGACGTTGCCGATCGAGGCCGGCGCCCGGCTGGTCAGCACGAACCCGGCCCGGGCGGTCGGGCTCGACGACCGGGGCGAGATCGCGATCGGACAGCGCGCCGACCTGGTGCGGGTGCACGCCCACGACAGCGCGAACGGCCCGCGCTCCTCGTTCCCCGTGGTGCGGGGGGTGTGGAGGGCGGGCCGCCGGGTGTGCTGAGTACTACCGGAAGACCCGCCGCAGCCAGGTCGAGATGCCCTCGAGGGCGAGCACGCTGACCAGCACCATCAGCACGAGCGTCGTCACCTGGCCGTGCAGGTCCTGCACGGTCGACGCGTTCGTCAGGTAGAAGCCGATGCCGCTCCCGCCGACGATGCCGAGGATCGTCGCCGCCCGGATGTTCGTATCGACCAGGTAGAGCGAGTTGCTGATCAGCGCGGGCAGCCCCTGCGTCCAGGTGGCGGACGCGTACCGCTGGGCCCGGGTGGCGCCCGCGGCGGTCAGCGCTCGCTCCGGGCCGGCCGGGACCTCCTCGAACGAGTCGGCGATGAGCTTGCCGAGCAGGCCGATGCCACCGAACGCCAGCGCGATCGCCCCGGCCTGGTTACCGAGGCCGGTGACCATGATCAGGAAGATCGCCAGCACCAGTTCCGGGACGCCCCGGAAGATCACCAGCACCACCCGGAACGCATTCCGGGTCGGGCCGTTGGGGGCCACGTTCCGGGCCGCCAGCGACCCGAAGATCAGCGAGAACACCAGCGAGAGCAGCGCGGCCGCGAACGCGACCTCGACGGTCACGAGCAGGGCCTGCCCGAACTCGCCGAAGCTGTGGCTGCCGAGGTCGGGCGGCCAGAAGCTCTGCAACGTCGGGACGACCTGGTTCCAGGCGATGTCGTCGAACTTGACGTCCGACCAGAACCAGCTGCCGACGATCACGGCGAGCGCGGCCAGCACCCAGGCCAGGTTGCTCACGCGCTCGCGCGTCCACGGGCGTCGCATCATCTCGTCGACCGTCGATTTCCCCGGACCGGGGGCGGTCTTCTCGCGCGCCGGACGTCCCTTCGTGGCCCGGCGCACGATCCGATCGCCGAGGCTCAGCCCGGTCGGCTGGACGCCGAGCAGCGTGCGCCGGATCGTCGACGAGACGACCTCGAGCACGACGCAGAGGACGAAGATGACGATCGCGATGCCCAGGCCGCGGCCGTAGCCGGTCGGGAAGTCCTGGAAGGCCAGCCGCATCGCGTAGCCGAGGCCGCCGACGCCGGCGTAGCCGAGGATGGCCGAGCCGCGCAGGTTGATGTCGAAGCGGTGCAGCACGGTCGCGATCCACGAGGGCAGGACCTGCGGGAAGACCCCGGACCAGAACTCCTGGGCGCGCGAGCCGCCGGCCGCCCGGATCGCCAGCCGCGGCCCGTTGTCGGACTGCTCGATCGCGTCCGCGAACAGCTTCGAGATCATGCCGATCGAGTGGATCCCGATCGCGAACACGCCGGGGAGCGGACTGCCCAGCGCGAACGTGAGCGAGAAGGCCAGCGCGAGCACGACGTCCGGCAGCGCCCGGGTCAGGACGCTGATCGTGCGGCCGACCCAGCGCAGCCACCCGGCCGGCGTCGTGTTGTCGGCCGAGATCCAGGCGACCGGCACCGAGATGATCGCCGCGACCAGCGTGCCGAGCACCACGATGCCGACCGTGAGCCCGATCAGGTACATCAGGTCCCCGAACGCGGGGAGGCTGATCGGGTCCATCTTCTCGAAGACCGTGGCCGCGTTGTCGAGGCTCGAGAGGATGTTGTCCCAGGTGAAGTCCAGCCGGGTCAGCGAGTGGACCGCGAAGACCAGCAGCGCCAGGACGACGACCAGCCCGGAGATCTTCTCGATCTGCACCGGCCGCCGCGGGGCCCGCGCGGCGACGTCGTCGTTCTCCGGCGGGGCCGCCAGCGTGGTCGTCACCGTGCGTCGTCCAGATCGGACGGCTGCTCGGCGTCGGCGGTCGTGACCCGGACCGCGGCCAGCTCGGCCTCGATCGCCGCGAACTCCGCGGTCGACGTCGTGACCCGGCCGTAGATCTCCATGACCTCGGCCTTCGACAGCCCGGTGGCCGGCGTGTCGAGCACGACCTCGCCGTGGCGCAGGCCGACGATCCGGTCGCCCCAGTCCAGCGCGATGTCGACCTGGTGCAGGCTGCAGACGACGGTGAGGCCGTCGTCGGCGGCGATCTCGCGGATCAGCGCCATCACCTGGTTGCTCGACTCAGGGTCGAGCGAGGCGACCGGCTCGTCGGCGAGCAGGATCTCCGGGCTCTGCATCAGCGCCCGGGCGATCGCGACCCGCTGCTGCTGACCGCCGGAGAGCTGGTCGGCGCGGTGGTACGCCCGGTCCAGCAGCCCGACCCGGTCCAGGTGGGTCAGCGCGGTCACCTTCATGGCCCTGGGGTAGGCCCACAGCCCGAGCCGCGGGCCGGACAGCGCGCCCAGCCCGCCGGTGAGCACGTTCTCCAGCGCGGTCAGCGAGGGAACGAGCTCGAACTGCTGGAAGATCATGCCGACCCGGCCCCGCAGGGCCCGCAGGCCCTTCGGGCCGAGCGCCGGGACGTTCTCGCCGAGCACCTCGACGGTGCCCGACGTGGGGAACTCGAGGCCGTTCAGGTGACGCAGCAGCGTGGACTTCCCGGACCCGGAGAGCCCGAGCAGCACGACGACCTCCCCCCGGTCCACCCGGACGTTCACGTCGTTGAGCGCCTGCGTGGCGCCGAATTTCTTCGTGACTCCGGAGACGGAGATGATGCCGGAGGTCGTCGTGTCGCTCATGGCCTATGTCCCGATCAGCTGGTGGGCGCGCACTTCGCGGCCGGGATCTGCTCGCAGATGTCCCGGATCGACTTGTAGTAGTCGTCGGTCTCCGGCTTGGCCGCCTGGAAGCCCTCCTGGAACGCCTCGGTGGCGTCGACGCCGGCCGCGGTGATCTGGTCGAGCGTGATGCTGCTCAGGACCGGCTTGATCTTGTCCTGGGCGTCCTGCGGCAGGTTCTTCGAGTACACCAGCGGACCGCCGGGCACGTACTCCTTGCCGATGACCTTGAGCGTGCCCTTCTTGGCGGCCGGCTCGGCCTCGGAGTCCTCGGCGAAGCCGACGTCGCACTGCTTGGCCCCGACGGCCTGGACCGACTTGTCGTGCGAGCCCGCGAACGTCGCGGTGAAGTCGTCGAACTTGGGGGCGCCGCTGGCGTCCTGGCCGCTCGACTTCACGTTCAGGCCGGCCTTCTGCAGGGCCAGCAGGCCGAACAGGAAACCCGAGGTCGAGTTCGGGTCGACGAAGCAGACCTTCTTGCCCTTGGCGCCGGCCAGCGTCGTGATCGACGAGCCGGCCGGGACGATCGCCTCGGAGTAGTAGCCCGGGTCGGTCAGGCCCTTCGACGCGATGACCGACGAGGCGACGTTCAGCTCGGCGCCCTTGTTGGTGGCCTGCACGTAGGTGAGGCCGGAGAACGCGGCCACGTCGACCTTGCCCGCGACCGCGGCGGCGATCAGCGCGGTGTAGTCGGCGGTCGGGTAGAACTCGACCTTGTAGCCGGTCTTCTTGGCGATGTAGTCCTCGAGCGGCTTCCAGTTCGAGTCCGAGCCGGCCTTGTCGGGCACGGTGCCGAAGACGAGCGTGCCGGACGACTTGGCCCACTTGCCGCCGCCGCCCGAACCGCTGTCGTCGGAGTCGGAGGAGCAGCCGGCTAAGGCGGTGACGACGAGCAGGGCCGCGGCGGCTGCGCCGGCGACTGCCTTGATGCGATTGAGGCGCATGGGGACCTTCCGGGTTCGTGATCGGAAGCACACCGATTCGGGACGGTTTTCCTGGTGAGCCCGCACGGGTGTGCCTCTATATCGATCGCCAAGCTAGGGAAGCCGGGTGAACACCCGACCTACAGTTGCGCGGCGCACTGACAAACCCAAGTTGACCTAGAGCGACGGACTCGACAAACCGCGGATTCCGCCTTATGGCGAGGTCACGGGAGGGTCACGCGCAACCGGGCGCGACGGGATGGCGCCGAAACGAGCCCGAAACGCCTCCGTCGATGACACGCTGGGTCGTACCCAGCTCGACGCGGAGCGAGGAGTGCCCATGAAGACGCAGGCCGCAGTCGTCTACGAGACCGGCAAACCGATCGAGATCGAAGAAGTCGAACTGTCCAAGCCCCAGGACGGCGAAGTCCTGATCCGCTATCTGTACGCGGGGTTGTGCCACTCCGACGTCCACATCGCGCACGGCGACCTCGAGGCGCGCCTGCCGATGGTCCTCGGCCACGAGGGCGCGGGCGTGATCGAGGAGGTCGGGCCCGGGGTCACCCGGGTGAAGCCGGGCGACCGGGTGGTCTGCTCGTTCATCCCGAACTGCGGGGTGTGCCGGTACTGCGCCAACGGTCAGCAGTCGATCTGCGACCTCGGGGCGACGCTGCTGGAGGGTTCGCTGCCCGGCGGCCGGTTCCCGATCACCGGGCGCAGCGGGGAGTACGGCGCGATGTGCCTGCTCGGCACGTTCAGCCAGTACGGCGTCATCCATCAGAGCTCGGTCGTGAAGGTCGACGACTCGCTGCCGCTGGACAAGGCGGTGCTGGTGGGCTGCGGTGTCCCGACCGGGTTCGGCTCGGTCGTCAATACCGCGGAGACGAAGCCGGGTGACACGGTCGTCGTGGTCGGCGTCGGCGGGATCGGCATCAACGCCGTGCAGGGTGCGGCGATCGCCGGCGCGAAGCACGTCGTCGCGGTGGACCCGCTGGCGCTGAAGCGGGACAAGGCGCTGGAACTGGGGGCGACGCACGCGTTCCCGAGCGTGGCCGACGCGATGGAGACGGTCTGGGCGATCACCGGAGGCCAGATGGCCGACGCGGCGATCCTCACGCCCGGGCTGCTGTCGACCGAGAACGTCACCGATGGGTTCAACATCGTCGGCAAGGCCGGCATCGTCGTACTGACCGCGCTCAACAAGCTGGACGAGGTCAACGTCCAGCTGCCGGGCACGATCATGACGCTGTTCCGCAAGCAGTTGCGGGGCAGCCTGTTCGGGGACAGCAACCCGACCGTGGACATCCCGCGGCTGCTGGGGCTGTACCAGGACGGGCGGCTGAAGCTGGACGAGATCATCACCCGGACGTACCGGCTCGAGGAGGTCAACCAGGGGTACGAGGACCTGCTGAACGGCGAGAACGTGCGCGGGGTGGTCGTCCACTCGCACTGAGCCCGCCCGGCGATCTCCGGTCCGACGCGCCCCGAGGCGGCATAATGCCGGTGGGCCGGAGATCGCGGGGGGCGAGCATGCGGCAACGATCGCCACGACGAGTGTTCCTGTCGTACACGAGCGAGCTGGCCACATCGGTAGCGGGCGGACGGTCGTTCGTCCAGGCCGCAACGGACGCCATCAACCGAGCCGGCGACGTACCAGTGGCGATGCAGTTCTTCGCCAGTTCGGCCCGTCCCCCCGCCGAAGAATGCGCGGAGGCGGTGCGGACGTGCGAGTTGTACGTCGGTCTTCTCGGGCATCGATACGGCTCGCTGGTTCCCGGGACGGCGGATCAGTCGTACGTGAAGCTGGAGTTCACGGTCGCGGGGGAATCGCCGGCCCTTCCACGCCTGATGTTCCTGCTCAGTGACGGCCCCGGCATCGAAGCGCCGCAAAGCGACTTCCGCGCGACGGCGCGCCAAGAACGATTGGTGTCGACGTTCACCACCCCGGATGAGCTCCAGATGCGGGTGTACCAGGCCCTCGTCGAGCTCGACCGGTACACGCCCGCGCCGTACCAGGTACCGGCTCCGGCCACCGAGCTCGTCGATCGGCCGGCGCTGGTCGACGACCTCCTCACCGAACTGCTCGGGGGCCGGGCGGGGACCGTAGCCGTTACCGCCGTGTACGGCACCGGCGGCTTCGGGAAGACCACGCTGGCCCAGATGGTCTGCTCCCGGCCCGAGGTCACGGAGCGCTTCCCGGGCGGGATCCTGTGGGTCACGCTCGGCGAGGAAGTCCAGGGCGTCCAACTCGCCGACAAGGTGTCGAACGTGGTCGCCAGGCTCGGCGGCCAGCGCGTCTACACCGACCCGGAGCAAGCGGGTCTCTCACTCGGAGAGCTGCTCGACGAACGACCGGCCACCTTGCTCGTCGTCGACGACGTCTGGTCAGAGCAGCAGCTGCGGCCTTTCCTCTCCGGGGGACGCGACTGCACGAGGCTCGTCACTACGCGGCTGCCCGGCGTCCTGCCCCGCGGAGTGCAGCCGATTCGGGTGGACCGGATGGGACGTGCGGAGGCCGAGAAGCTCCTCACCGCCGGTCTTCCTGCCCTCGACGACGCGACCATCGACCGGTTACTCGACCTGACCGGCGGATGGCCTCTACTCCTCTCGTTGGTCAGCGGCGCCATAGACCAGGCCACCGAATACGTTTCCGATCCCCAGGAATTCGCGGACGAACTGGCCGGGGAACTGCTCACCGACGGTCCGGCCACCGCGCTGCTCGACACCGAGGACGGCCGGGGGCGTGCAGTGCGCGCCACGGTCGAGGCGAGCCTGGCCAAGCTCGGCGACGGTGAGCGCGACCGATTCCTCGAGCTGGCGATATTTCCGGAGGACGTCGACATTCCACTGGACGTCCTCACCCTGCTCTGGGGCCGTACCGGCCGGCTTTCGCCGCGCGAGGTGCAGCATCTGTGCTGGAGGCTTGCCGGACGTTCGCTGGTGGCCGGGTACCGATCGGACGCCGGGGCCAAAGCCCTGAGACTCCATGACGTGATCCGGGCCTACGTGCGGACCGTCGCCGGCGCTGATCGTCTCCGGCGGGTCAATCGGGCGTTCATCGAGTCCGCGGCGGAGTTTGCCGGCAGCGACGACCAGGGCGCGACTCTCTGGTGGAACCTGCCGATATCGTCCCGCTACCTGTGGGACCACATCGTCGAGCACCTGGCCGACGCCGCGAATGACGACCAGGCCGAGGAACTGGCGTGTGACTGGCAGTGGATCGCCGCCAAGCTGGTGCTGTACGGTCCAGCGGCCGTCGAATCCGACCTGGCCCGAGTGGATTCGCCGATCTCGGTCGCGCTCGGCCGGGCGGTCGGTCGGACCGCGTACCTCCTCGCGCCCAGCGATCCACCGGAGGCCGTCGTCGACACGCTTCGGTCACGGCTCGGAAGTGAGGTGCAGCTGTCGGACTACGCGGCGGCGCTGTCCTCGGAGCCGAGCCGGTCGCTCCTCGAAGCGCGGTGGCCGGTGCCTGACCTTCCCGACCCCGCACTTCGACGGGTGCTGTCCGGACACGCGGGCCGGGTGAACGACTGCACCTTCGCTCCGGACGGCAGTTGGCTGGCCACCGTCGGGGAGGATGCGACCATCCGGGTCTTCGACCTACCGTCCGGCGCAGAGCGATTCGTACTGAGCGAGCACCGGGCAACGGCCTGCGCAGCCTCGCCGGACGGGACCTGGTTCGTCACCGGTGGCCGGGACCGCACGCTACGCGTGTGGGATCCCGCAAGCGGGACACGACGTGCGGCGTTCGCGCTGGCCTCACCCGGCACCGTGCTTGCCTGCACGGTAGGGGGACACGGCCGGTGGATCGCGGCGGCGACCCACCGCGGGACGATCGAGATCGTCTCGGCTTCCGACGGCGCATCGCTTGCCGTGCTGCGCGGTCACAGTGGTCCGGTGACCGGATGTGCGATCTCGGCGGACAGCAGCGTGCTCGTGTCGGTCGGCAACGACGGAACGATCCGGACGTGGGATCCGATACGCGGTCGCGAGCTGAGCGTCCATCGCGCGCATACGAGCGGGATCGCAGCGTGCGCTCTTGCGCCCGACGGCAGGGTCGGAGTGTCCGCCAGTTCCGACGGGACCCTGAGCTTGTGGACGGTCGGGGAGGATCATCGCCACGAGGTGACGCTCACCGGCCACGTGGGTGGAGTGACCGCCTGCGCGATTGGTCCGGCCGGCGACTGGGTGGCCTCCGGAGGTCTCGACACCAGGATTCGCGTGTGGGAGGCCGCGTCGGGGGCGGTGCGCTCCGTGTTGGTCGGGCACACCGCTGGCGTGACAGCCTGTGTGGTGTCGGCCGATGGCCGCCGGTTGGCCTCCTCTTCGGAGGACGGCACGGTCCGGATCTGGGATCCCGCCGCCGGCGTTCCGGACGCCCACGGCGCCGGACGTTCCGTGGGTGTGAGCGGCTGCGCGGTCTCGCCGGACGGCACGTGGATCGCAAGCGCGGGGCAAGACCACCGGGTCGATGTGTGGGACACCGAACGCGGGGCGGTCCGACTGTCGCTGAGCGGGCACGAAGCGCGGTTGACGTCCTGTGCCGTGTCGCCCAGGGGCAGTTGGCTCCTCTCCACCAGCGAGGACGGCACCGCCCGTCTGTGGGATCCGGAAACTGGCCGCGCCGAGGCCGTAGCGACCGGCCATTCCGGTGCGGTGTCCGACTGCGCGGTGTCACCGGACGGCACGTGGTTCGCGACCGCTGGGGCTGACGATTGGACGGTTCGGCTCTGGGATGCGTCCGGCGCGAAGCCCAGGGCGACTCTGTCCGGCCACGATGATGCGGTGACCGGCTGCGCGATCAGCGCCGACGGTCGCCAAGTGGTCAGTGTGGGTGCCGACCGGACAGTCCGGATCTGGGACGCCTGGGCGCACGAGCTCCTGCGGACCTGGGTCGGCCACGACGACGTCATCACCGGCTGCGCTGTGGATCCGAAGGGCCGCTGGATCATCACCACCAGCCGCGACGGGACGGTCGTCCGTTGGGACGTTGCGACCGGCAAAGGGTCCACCCTGGTTCACCTGGCCGACTGGGCCACCGCATGTGATGCGGATCGGAGCGGCCGGTGGATCGTCGCCGTCGGCCACGACCGCATGGTGCGCGTGTGGGACGCCCAGACCGGCTCGTGCCAGGCAGGGATCAGGGTCGAAGGCATCCTGGACGCGGTGACGTGGGATCCGAGCCGGGATCGAGTCTGCGCCGGCGGCGATCGCGGGCTGTACCTGCTCGACTTTCAGCGGTCGTGAGCGGCTTTTCCCTCACGACGACTTCGGTACAACGCGCGGATCACGTCCTGAGCCAGGGTCATCGTCAGCCCTGGCTCACGATCGAGTGCCCGGCCGGCCTCGTCGAGGGTCGTCCGGAGAGCGGTGAAATCGGTTCCTGTCCCGGCCGAGTCGGACTGCGGATCGAGCAGCACGCGGTCGAGACCGTGAGTGGCCTCATTCAGCAGATCCCGTGCGATCGACGTCAAGAGGTCACTCACGGGCAGCGGTTCGGCCGCCGCCTCGGCCATCACGACGAGGCATTCCATGATCTGCTCGGTGAGCGACCAGGACGGTCCGTCATCGGGATCTTTCGACGGGGCGCCCCAAAGCCCGTTCGGGAGCCGCCGCTGAGTAGCGAGCCGATCCCAGATTGCCTCGGCCAGGGCGAGCAGCGCCTCCCGGTCGGCGCCGGACGTCGTCGTGGACGCGCTCGTCAGCGCGGCTTTCATGAGACTCGGCGCGAGCTCGATGGGCCAGCGCAGCGCGGGTCCCCGGGTGTCGCTGCCGGCCAGGTCGACGGAGTACTGCGCGTAGGCAGGTGGGGCGCTTCCGGGCTCGTCGATCCGGTCCCAGACCCGGGTGCGGCTGGCGAAGTCACGCAGCAGCGACGCGAATCGCTGGTCGTCCTTCGGCAGATGCGGGCGGGCGCTCAGATCGTTCCCGGTCAGCCGAATGACCGACAACGTGATCTGGTCACCGGAGGCTCCGTCGGGCAAGTGCCAGGGCTGATCCTCCACCGGCCACCGTGCGTCGCCGAACATCGCCAGCGTGCCCCAGTACCGACGGGCGAGGTCGAGGCGTAACTGGAGTGCGGTGGCTATGCGTTGTTGCTCGTCGTGCAGCAGCCCCTGCACCCGAGTGGTCTCGGAGGTGGCATCAGCGATGCCCGCGCAGGCCAGGCGCGTGAAGTACGGATGCGGCGACGCGACCGCGATACCGGCCGGCTGGTGATGGCGATCCCACGGGGGTGCCACCTCCACCTTGGGGGCATCCGCGGTGACCCCCCACGTCCATCCACAGCTGAACAGCAGGTTCGGGTTGGCCAGGTGGAGGTTGCGCCCGGTCCCGATCGTGAGGTCACGGAGGCCGGCGCGAACATCGGACAGTTCGTGCTGCAGCGCTGCCGCCACGGCCTGAGGTGGGGCTCCGGTCTGGTTGACCATGGCGCAGAGGTCCCGGGCCTCCGGAGAGTCGAGGTCGAAGACCTCGATGGCGAAGCTCCGGACTAGTCCACCATGGCGGCGGTCAGCCGGGCGCTCGCCAGGTCCTCCAATTCGTCGACGGCCCCGTTGGCTTCTTTGCGCTGCATCTGGCGGCGGAAACTACGGATGAAGCCCAGCGCCGACAACGCGACCGAGAGCGACACCGAGTACGACGGAACCACGTCGAGCTCCTCCTGGTCGCGGGTCGGCGCGTCGTCGGCGATCAGCCGGGCCGGAGCCGAGAACACCGGGGAGCCGTCCTCCGCTCGATAGGCGCGCATGTACTCGAGGAACGCTTGAACGAGCTTCATCGGGATGGTTTGGCTGTTGCCGAACACGTCCAGGGCTCGAAGCACGTCCGCCGCCGTGTCGGCCGGCCGATCAACACCCAGGCTCGCCAGTTGCTGGGCCGGATAGATCAAGCTCAGCAGTTGCTCGGCATCGCCCAGGGAGTCGGCGCCCTCGGCACCTCCCCACTCCCAGTTGTTCTTGGCATAGGTATGGCTCGCCAGCGCGTGCCACAGTCGAACGATTTCGGTACGCGGTTGAATGCGCACAGCGACCCCTTCCCACCCCGGAATCCATCCTGGCAGAGCGCGATGGCTTCGTTACTCGGGTCCGCGGTTTCGGGGGCGACCCCTACGGCATAGTGAGCTCGTGGCTGAACGTTCCGGGCGCGAACGCCGCGGGGATGGTCCCGGGCTGATTCTGGCCGGTGTGGACGGTAGTCCCACGTCCGTCCGGGCCGGCGCGTACGCGGCCGGTCTGGCCCGGCGTCAGCATGCCGAGTTCCTCGTCGTGTACGTGGCGTCGCGTCCGGCGCTGGCGGCGATGTCGCCGGAGGCGGTGCAGGTCGCGGAGGAGGCGGTCGAGGCGTCGATCGCCGAGGTGCGGGCCGAGATCGAGTCGGCGGCGGCGTGGGCGGGGGTTGCGGTGCAGTTCCGGTCGGTGCGGGGGGATCCGTTCACCGAGCTGTGCCGGATCGCCGGGGAGGAACGGGCCGACGCCGTGGTGGTGGGGGCTTCGGCGCATGCGGGGCATCGGTGGGTGGGGTCGCTGGCGGTGCGCCTGGTGAAGGCCGGCAAGTGGCCGGTCACCGTCGTCCCCTGAGCCGTTCCGGTGTCTGGCGTCGCTCGGGCGGGCGCCCGTGCCGGTCCGTCGGCACAGCGGGATCGGGCCGGCGGCCTCGCGCGGTTCGGCCGGGGCGGCTGGCTGGCGCAGTGGGCGGTAGAGGATCCGGTCGAAGGCCGGGGCCGGTCTCCGGCGGAGCCGTTCGCGGCGCGCCGAGCGATCTGGTCGCAGCGCCGAGCTGATTGGTGGAGCCCTATTTTCGCCACCTGGCACCGCGGGCCCCGGCGGTGTGTTGATGCGCACGAACGACGCGCGATTCGACGTGAAGGTCCACCTGATTTCCCTGGTCGGGTCGTCGTGAACCTGTACGTGTTCCGGGATCCGATCCCGGGTCCCGTCCGTCCAACCTGGGCGGCCGCGGATCGCGGGACGGGACCTAGGCGAAGGGGAGGTGGTCCTCGTTGGTGGTGGTTTGGGGGAGGCCGCTGGTGGTGGCGACGAAGCGGACGGTTTCTTCGAACGTCATCGTCGGGGGGATCAGGTGCTCGTCGGGGGTGCCCAGGACGTCGTGGGGGGTGAACCAGGTGCGTAGGTCGGATTCGGTGAAGTCGGGGGACGGCTTGGTCTCGTGGCGGCGGATCGTTTCTTCGAGGGGAACGTCGAAGTAGTAGAACGTCGTGCGGCCGTGGGAGGCCAGGGCTAGCAGGGCTTCTCGGTAGCGGTGGGTGTGGAGGATCCCCTCCAGGATCGCCGCGTAGCCGTGGGTCAGGGCGGTTCGGGCGGTCTCGGCGATCAGGAGGGGTGCCAGGCCGCCGTCGAGGTCGCGTTCGCGGAGCAGGTGGCGGCGGAGATAGTCCTGTTCCAGGAGCGCGCAGCCCCGGCCGTGCCGCCGGCGGAGCTCGCGGGCCACCGACGTCTTGCCGGAGCCCGAATTGCCGCGGAGGACCACCAGTACGGGCGGTGAGGTCACGCCTCTCTATTATCAGAGGTCACAGGCCCGGGGGAGGGAGCGCGGTGAGCCCGCGTCACAGACGGCGATCGACCTGGCAGCAACGGCTCTGGCCGGTCCTCGTCGTCGCGGTGCTGCTCGGCTTCGGGATCGCCTCGGCGCTGTCGGTGAGCTCGGTCGATTCGCCGGGCGGTCCGGGCACCGACGGCATCCCGCAGACGCTGCCCAGCGGGCACGCGTCATCAAAAACACCGGAAGCGATGAGGGTCCCGGCGCCGGGGGCGGGTCGGTCACCGTCTCCGACGCGGTCCGCGGCCCCGCGGGCCGGGTGCCCGGGCGACTCCGGTCCGGCGACGCTGACGGTCGGGAACGGCGGGAAGTACCCGACGATCGGCGCCGCGGTCGAGGCGGCCGGGGCCGGAGACGTGATCGAGATCGCCGGCGGGACGTACCACGAGGTCGTGGACATCCGGGTGAATCGGCTGACGCTGCGGGCGAAAGCCGGACAGACCGTGACGATCGACGGGTGGAACACGCTGCCGTCGACCGGATCGCAGACGCGCGGGCTGATCACCGCCGACAATCGGACCGGCGTCACGATCTCCGGGCTGACCGTGAAGAACTCGCTCCGGCACGGCATCTACGCCGGTTTCGCCAGCAACATCACGATCCGGAACAGCGAGATCGCCGACTCGCACGACGGCGGGATTCTGATCGGTGACGGGTCGGGCGCTCAGCTCGAGTGCAACCGCATTCACGGCAACAACAGCGCGGCGGGCGGCGGCGACATCGGCGCGGCCGAGAACGAGGGGCTGACGCTGTTCAATTACTCCGATTTCACGATCACGAACAACGACGTCTACGACAACGACGAAGAGGGCATCGACGTCAAGAACGGCACCCGGAACGGGACGATCACCGGTAACGACGTGTACCGGAACAACGGTCCGAACATCTATGTCGACGGGGCCAGCGACGTGAAGATCTCGGCGAACCGGATCTACGATGCGCGGGGGTCGTCGAAGGCGGGGATCGGGCTGGCGGTGGAGTCCGGGGGTTCGGCGAGCAATGTGCAGATCTACAACAATGTGATCTGGGGTAATCCGGGGGGTGGGGTCGACTTCTGGATCGGGCGTTATTCGAATGTGCAGGTGTTCTACAACACGATCTATTCGAACGGGCGGGCGGCGATCCGGGCGGCGAGCGGGTCGGTGAGTGACTCGGTGGCGCGGGACAATATCGCTTATCAGAATCCGTTGAGTGCGGTGTCGGGGTTCACGTTGCAGCGGAATGTGACGGGTGATCCGAAGTTCGTGGATGTGGGTGCGGGGGATGTGCGGTTGCGGGCCGGGTCGCCGGCGATCGATGCGGGGTCGAATGGGCCGGCGACTGATTTTGCCGGGGTGGGGCGGCCGGTTGGGCGGGGGCCGGATATCGGGGCTTACGAGTCGCGCTGAGCGGGGTGCGGGTGGGTGAGGTCTCGCGGATTGACGAGAAATCGAGGTCAAAAGGCCCCCGGAAGCACCGATTTACCGTCAATCGGCGTTCGGGATGGGGCTCGAGGCTATCGCGGAACTTTCGGTCGGTTGAGGCAGCGTTCGACGAGATTGCGCTGCCGGTAGAGGACTGGGCCGAAGCTCCGGGGGCGGCCTGCGGCCGAGCCCCTCGCCGCGCGACCCTCTTCGCAGCCTCTTTCGCCATCTGCGGCCTGCGGGCCGCGTTGATGCGCACGAACGACGCTCGAATCGCCGTGGAAGATCCACTCGTGTCGTCATGGATCTGCACGTGTCAGAGGGATCCGACCCCAGGTCCCGTCCGCAGCCCAACGGCGCAGCGGATCATGAGCGGGTTCTAAGACCCGTTGCGCTCGGAGATGTCGCGCCACGGCGTGCCCGTGCAGACCTCTACGCAATGGCGTTCAGGGTCACTCCGGCCTGCGCTGACCGGCATGACGGCACGATCCGATCCCTCGCCGCCTCGGTGGAATGTGCGACACACACGTCGTTGTGCGGGAATGTGATGTCGCAGGAGGCCCGACCCGTCGGAGGGGTCAGTGACTCCGCGCGGGAGGACACCGGCTGACCACCGATCTGGCGGCGGGCGCAGGTTCGTCGATCCCTGCGCAGAATGCGGTCGGGAGGCGTCGACGTCTTCGGTCACACCACTGGAAGGTCCGCTGTGTGCAGCTGGTCTGCGTCGCTGTCGGCCGGAGTGGACGGCGACCGCCGTCGGACCGACCGACGGAAATGCCGGCGACAGCCCGCACCGGACCGCCCACGGCGCCGAGCGTCCGGCGTGACCATCGCCGAGTGGTCGGGCCTCCGGCCGCCCACGGGCGGCCGAAAACCAGACCATCGAGTGCGGCGCGAGCTCGATGAACGTGGCCGCCGCCGGCTCGGGCGGGCGCGTGCTAGTCGGTGCCGGATTCGATGGCGGCGTGGTCGAGTAGTTCGTCGTCCGTGGGGACGGACGTGCGCTCGCCGCGCGCGGCGATCATCTCCGCGCCACCCTCGTCCATTGCTCCGATCAGGCCGGTCGCGGCGGCCTGGGCCGCCCCGGTGAGCACCGGCGCGGTCGACGCGGCACCGACGATGCCCAGGCTGACGTACTGCTCGAGCCGGGACCGCGAGTCGGCGATGTCGAGGTTGCGCATCGTGAGCTGGCCGATCCGGTCGACCGGGCCGAACGCCGCGTCCTCCGTGCGCTCCATCGACAGCTTGTCGGGGTGGTAGCTGAAGCCGGTGCCGGTCGTGTCGAGGATCGTGTAGTCCTCGCCGCGGCGCAGCCGCAGCGTGACCTCGCCGGTGACCGCCGAGCCGACCCAGCGCTGCAGCGACTCGCGCAGCATGAGCGCCTGCGGGTCGAGCCAGCGGCCCTCGTACATCAGCCGGCCGAGGCGACGGCCCTCGGTGTGGTAGCTCGCGAGCGTGTCCTCGTTGTGGATCGCGTTGACCAGCCGCTCGTACGCGGCGTGCAGAAGCGCCATGCCCGGCGCCTCGTAGATCCCGCGGCTCTTGGCCTCGATGATCCGGTTCTCGATCTGGTCCGACATGCCCAGGCCGTGGCGCCCGCCGATGGCGTTCGCCTCCAGCACCAGATCGACGGCCGACGCGAACTCCTTGCCGTTGATCGTGACCGGCCGGCCCTGGGCGAAGCCGATCGTGACGTCCTCGGGCGCGATCTCGACGTCGGCGTCCCAGAACTTCACGCCCATGATCGGGTCGACGATCTCGATGCCCTGGTCGAGGTGTTCGAGCGACTTGGCCTCGTGGGTCGCGCCCCAGATGTTCGCGTCGGTCGAGTACGCCTTCTCGACGCTGGAGCGGTACGGCAGTTCGCGGGCGAGCAGCCACTGCGACATCTCGGTGCGGCCGCCGAGTTCGGAGACGAAGTCGGCGTCGAGCCACGGCTTGTAGATCCGCAGCGACGGGTTGGCGAGCAGCCCGTACCGGTAGAACCGCTCGATGTCGTTGCCCTTGAACGTGCTGCCGTCGCCCCAGATCTGCACGCCGTCGTCGAGCATGGCCCGGACGAGCAGCGTGCCGGTGACGGCCCGGCCCAGCGGCGTCGTGTTGAAGTACGCGCGGCCGCCCGAGCGGATGTGGAACGCGCCGCAGGCGAGCGCGGCCAGACCCTCCTCGACCAGCGCCTCACGCCCGTCGACCAGGCGCGCGATCTCGGCGCCGTACTGACCGGCGCGGCCGGGTACCGACGCGATGTCGGGCTCGTCGTACTGCCCGATGTCGGCGGTGTAGGTGCACGGGACGGCACCCTTCTCGCGCATCCACGCGACGGCCACCGACGTATCGAGACCGCCGGAGAAAGCGATTCCGACACGTTCGCCAACAGGGAGGGAGGTCAGCACCTTGGACACGGGGGTAAGTATGCAGACATGTGTATGTTCATGCAAGCCCCCTGGAACCGGAGACGGCTTCTCGGTATCGTGGCGGCCATGTCGCACGGCGGGGACGTCGTACCGGAGCGTCCGCTCCGGCGCGACGCCGAGCGCAACCGGCAGCGGATCCTGGCCGCCGCTCGGGAAGTGTTCGCCGCCCGGGGCGTCGACGTCACGCTCGACGACATCGCGCATCACGCCGGGCTCGGGGTCGGGACGCTGTACCGGCGGTTCGCGAGCCGGGAGATGCTCGTCGAGGCGCTGTTCTCGGAGCGACTGGACGAGATGGTGCGGTGGGCGACCGAGGCCTTGCAGGCCTCGTCGCCGGGTGAGGGCGTCCGGTGGTTCGCCGAGCGGTCGGCGTCGGCGATGGCGGACGACCGCGGCCTGCGTGACGTGATCTTCAGCCGGGCGTACGGGCACGAGCGGGTCGAGGCGGCGCGGGCCCGGTTGGAGCCGTTGCTGGATGCGCTGGTGGTGCGGGCGCGGGCGGCCGGGGCGTTGCGGCCCGGGGTCGAGGGCGGTGACCTGGCGATGATCCAGTTCATGCTCGGTGCCGTGCTCGAGTATTCGGAGCCGGTCGATCCGGGGTTGTGGCGGCGGTATCTGGTGGTGGTGCTGGACGGGCTGCGGGCCGGCCCGGGCTCCGGCCCGCTGCCCGGGGCCGCGCCCGGTCCGGCCGAGTTGGCTCAGGTGGCCGATCACTGGAAGCCGCCCCGCCGGCCGGGCTAGAGCGTGAGCACCGCGGCGACGAGCAGGGCGTCGGCCGCGATCGAAAAGGCGGCGGTGGTCCAGCGCCAGGCCGGGCGGCCGGTGGTCAGTAGTGGCAGGGTTCGGGCCCGGAGGGCCAGGAGTGCGGCGCCCGCAGCGGCGCCCCCGAGCGCCACCGCCCAGAACACCGGCGGCAGCGTGAGCCAGTCGCCGACCCGATGGACCAGCACCGCGACCGCCGCCGCCGAACCGACCCCGACAACGACCCGCAACCGATCGACCTCAGGCCACCACCTCCCGCCGCCGACGCCCCTCCCGCCCCCGCCGCGGACGCGGCTCCCGCCCCCGCCCCCGCCGCCGGCGCGGCTCCCGGCGGCGCGGCTCCCGCCGCCCCCGCTCCCGCCGCCCCCGCTCCCGGCGGCGCGGCTTCCGGCGGCGCGGCTTCCGGCGGCGGCTCCGCCGGCCAGGAGCGGCAACGTCACGGCCAGGTAGGCCAGTAGCACGATCGTGACGGCCAGCGCGGCCGGGTTGCGGGGGCGCTCGTTCGGGACGTCCAGGCCCAGCAACCGCTGCCCGATCGCGTCCACGTCCCGATCGGTGTTGCCGAGCACGACGACGCCTCGCTGGGCGTCCGCATCGAAACCGACGTACGAGCGGAAGCCGCCCGTCCCACCGTTGTGCCAGGTGACCTGGCGATCGGTGAACCAGCCATAACCGATGCGCCGACCTCCGCCGGCGTCGAACCGCGGCCGGGCCGCGTCCGCGCCGGGCGCGCGGCCGGAGAGCATCGCGGCGACGAGCGTCGCGAGGTCGTCCGCGGTCGACCGGGTCCCGACCCCGGCCGGGGCGTACCCGACGCCGGACCAGGCGTCGACCGCCCGGCCCCCGGCCCGGTACCCCTGGGCGAGCCCGGACGGAGAGGTCTCCAGCAGCGTCGAACTCAGGCCCAGCGGACGCAGGATCCGCTCGGTCACCAGCGAGACGTACGGCCTGCCGACGTGCGCCGCGAGCACCTGCCCCAGCAGAGCCATCCCGAAGTTCGAGTAGTGCACCTCACCGCGGCCGTCGCCGAGCTTCGCGGTGCGGGCCGCGTCGAGGATCGCGGGCGCATCCTGGCCGTACGGATTGCCGCCGCTCAGGGACGCCCACAGCGACCGCACCGGGCTCACCCCGCCGAGCCCGGGGAGCCCCGAGCGGTGGCTGGCCAGTTCGGCGAGCGTGACGTCACCGACGTCCGCAGTGGACAGGGACGGGACCAGGGAACCGACGCGGTCGTCGGGCCGGACCGTACCGTCGGCCACCAGGTCGGCGAGGAGCATGCCGGTCAGGACCTTCGCCACCGAGCCGGTCTCGTAGACCGGCCGGCCGCCGGGGTCGCCGAGGAGCGCGGTCTCGGTGCGGGATCCCTCGATGACCGCGACCGAAAGGGAGCGGTATCCCTCGGAGCCGGCCGCCGCGCGGACGCGGTCGGCGAGCGCCGCCGACCCGGAAAACGAGGCGCCGAGCCGGTTCGGGTCGGGCAGGAACAGCATCGACACCGCGGCGACGACGACGCCGATGGCGGTGACCAGCACATACTTCATGATCTGACTCCCGACAGGATCGCGAGCAGGGGCACCACCCGGTCGCCGGGCACCGCGTACCGGCCCCGGCCCGACGACTCGAGCCAGCCGGCCGCGGTCAGCTGACGCAGGTGGTGGTAGAGCTGGCCGGTCGTGCCGAGCTCGTCGTCGGCGGCGAGCTCGGCGGTGCTGCGGGCCCCGTCGAGAACGCGGTGCAGCAACCGCAGACGGACCGGATGGCCGAGCGCGGCCAGGCGGTCGGCGAGCGCCGACCAGTCGGCGCCGAGCAGGGTCTCGACCGGCGTGCCGTACTGCCAGTCGTAGCGCTCCCCGGTGGGGAGCCCGACCGTGCCGGTGTAGAGCACGGCGCCGGCTCCGTCGGTGCGTTGCTTGAGCCCGTCCAGGGCCCAGAAAGCGCCTTCGGCCGGCTCGGGCGGCGGCGAGCCCTCCAGGGCGGCGACGCGCTCTTCGAGCGCGGCCACCCGATCGGCTAGCTTCTCCATTATTACGTAATACCATCACAACGCCACCTGGGTGCCCTGCCCCCACGACCGAGGAGTAAGTAGTTGAGTAGGCAAACAGATCCGAGAGGGGACCCATGATCGGCGACCTGCGAGCCGAGACCGTGCGCATTCCCGGCGCTTCCGGTGACGAGATCGAGGCCTACCTGGCCCAACCCCTGGACTCCGACCCGCGCGGCAGCGTCGTCGTGATCCACCACATGCCCGGCTACGACGCCCCGAGCAAGGAGATCGTCCGGACGTTCGCGGCCAACGGCTACGCGGCGATCTGCCCGAACCTGTACTCGCGCGAGTCGGCCCCCGGCGCCGACCCGGACGACGCCGCCGCGGCGGCCCGGGCCAACGGCGGGGTGCCGGACGACCGGCTGGTCGGTGACGTCGCCGGCGCGGCCGCCTACCTGCGCGGGCTCCCGTCCTCGAACGGCAAGGTCGGGACGATCGGCTACTGCTCCGGTGGCCGTCAGTCCTTCCTCGCCGCGCTCGAGGTCGACATCGACGCCGCCGTCGACTGCTACGGCGCGTTCGTCGTAGGGACGCCTCCCGACGGCTTCCCGCTGCGGGTCGGGCCGCTCGTCCAGCGGGCGTCCGAGCTGCGCGCCCCGGTGCTCGGGCTGTTCGGCAACGAAGACAAGTACCCGACCCCGGAGCACGTCGACGAGCTCGAGAAGGCGCTCACCGAGGCCGGCAAGCCGTTCGAGTTCCACCGCTACGACGGCGCCGGGCACGCGTTCTTCGCGGTCGACCGTCCGTCGTACCGGCCCGAGGCGGCGGTCGACGGCTGGAAGCGGATCTGGACGTTCTTCGGCACGTACCTGGGGGCCTGACCATGTGTACGTACGAGACCGCGACGCTGCCGATCAGCGGGGCCGGCAAGGGCCGCGACGGCTGGTTCCCGCTCACCGACGCGACCGTGTACTTCGACCACCCGGTGGCGGCGCCGCAGTCCCACACGCTGAACGTCGACTTCCGCAATCCCGGGCTCGGGGCGGCGGCCCGGGTCGCGGTGGAGCTGGATCCGGCCGCCGCCCGGGCGCTGGCCGAGAACATCCTGGCCATGCTCGACGCGGCCCCGCCCGCGCTGCTGGAGGAATCCCTCGCCTAGACGGGGAGGACCTGCATCGGGCCCCAGGCCTCGCCCGGGATCGTCGCCATCATCATCCGCGGGGTCTCGACCAGCGCCTGCGGCCAGGTGCGGGTGATCACCGGGATCAGCGGGGACGCGAGGTGCGCCTCCACGGCGTCCTCGCGGTACCCCTCCATCAGGTAGAACACCGTCGGGTCGTGGAGGTCGCGCGACCACCAGAAGTACAGGTTGCCGTCCTCGGCCCGGGACGCCCGGGTGAACTCGTCGACCAGTCCGGGCCAGCGGTCGGTCCACTCCGGCCGCACCCGGAAGCGCGCGGTGATCGTCAGCACGGCGCTACCTCCCGGGCCGCGCCGGTCCACTGCTCGTAGGCGGTGACCCAGCCGGCGTCGTCCAGGGATCCGGCCCAGGCGACGTAGCCATCCGGCCGGACCAGCAGCGCGGGTCCGTCGTCCGTGCGTTCGGCCTGGGCGACGCCCAAAGCCTCGGCGCACGGGACCGGCCGCCGGCCGGCCTCCCGCATCAGCACGAACCCCGGCCGCCGCTGCACGACGGTCAGCCGGTCGCCGGCCAGCGGCACCTCGGTCGCCCGGGTGCCGACGAGGGACCCGGCGCCGTAGCGCAGCGAGGTGCCGGCGAAGCTGCCCGCGATCGCGTCGCGCACCCGGGGACGCCGGAGCACCAGTGGTGCCACCCGGTCGCGGACCGCCCGGGCGGCCCGCGGCCGCAGCGTCACCGCCCGCATCATCAGCCCGGACTGCCGCAGCACCCGCTTCCCGATCGGGTGCCGCTCGTCGTGGTACGTGTCGAGCACCGCGTCGGGCGCCCCGCCGAGCACGGCGTCGAGCTTCCAGGCCAGGTTGGCCGCGTCCTGGATGCCGGTGTTCATGCCCTGGCCGCCCATCGGGGAGTGGACGTGGGCGGCGTCCCCGGCGAAGAACACCCGGCCGGCCCGGTACCGGCGGACCTGCCGTTCCTCGCAGTGGAACCGCGAGTGCCACCCGACCTCGGCGACGCCCACGTCCCGGCCCATCGCCCGGTCGAGCACGGTCACGATCTCGTCCGCGTCGACCGGCGCCGAGTCCGGCACCTGGTGGTGCCGGTCCCAGGTCATCGACCGGAACCACCCGTCGTGCCCGTACGGCGCGAGGAACCCGAAGCAGTCGGGCGTGCTCCCGAGCGTCAGCCCCGGGTCGGTCGGTCCGTCGGTGAGACGGACGTCGGCCAGGACGACCGACGACAGCACCGCCCGGCCCGGGAAGTCCTGGCCGAGCAGGCGCCGGACCGTGCTGTGCGCCCCGTCCGCCGCCACCAGGTAGCGCGCGGTGAACTCGCGCTGGTCGAGCGGGTCGGGGTCGTCCTTGGGCCGGGCGGTGACGCGGACGCCGTCCGCGTCCTGCTCCACCGCGACGACCTCGAGCCCGCGCAGGATCGTCGCCCCCTGCGCGGCGGCGTACCGGCCGAGCGCGCTGTCGACGTTCGTCTGCGGCGTGACGAACCCGAACGGATAGCGCGAGCGCAGGTGCGACAGGTCGAGCCGGGCCCCGGCGAACAGGTTCACCGACGGGGTCCGGGTGCCGTTGGCGAGCAGGTCGTCGGCCAGCGCGCGGCTGTCGAGCACCTCCAGCGTCCGGGCCATCGTGGCGAACGCCCGGCTGGCCGGGTTGGGGTGCGGCCAGCGCTCCAGCACGGCGACCGAGCGGCCGCTGCGCGCCAGGTCACCGGCGGCGGTCAGTCCCGTCGGGCCGGCTCCGACCACGATCACGTCCATGGGGGCCTCCTGTTCAACGAGTGTTGATCTGGACGCTACTCCGCATGTCAACGCCTGATGAACTACGCTCGCGCGGTGGCAGCTCGCAGCGCGGACCCCCAGGCCACCCGGGCCGCGATCCTCGGTGCGGCCCGGGTCCAGTTCGGACGGCACGGGTTCGAGCGCACGACGATCCGGGCCGTCGCGGCCGCTGCCGAGGTCGATCCGGCGCTGGTCATGCACTACTTCCGGAACAAGGACGGGTTGTTCGCGGCCGCGTCCGAGCTCGACGTCGAGATCCCCGACCTGACGTCGGTGCCGCCCGAGCGGGTCGCGTCGGTGCTGCTGCCGCTGTTCGCGAAGGCCTGGTCGCCGGAGGGGGCGCTGCTCCCGCTGCTCCGGGCCGCGGCCACCAACCGGGCCGCCGCGGACGCGCTGGCCGGCATGTTCACCCGGCTCGTCGCGCCCGCGCTCGGCACCGTGGCGGTCGACCGCCCGGACGAGCGCGCCGCGCTGATCGGGGCCCACCTGGTCGGCGTCGCCGTGGGACGGCACATCATCGGGCTGCCACCGCTGGTGGCGATGGACGACGACACGCTGGCCGAGTGGCTCGGCCCGGTGTTCGCCCACTACCTCACATCTCGGGCGCCCACCGGCGCGGTATAGGTTTGACGAATGCTCCTTGCGACGTCAGTGGTGGGAAGTCTGCCGCAGCCGGACTGGCTGATCGACCGGTCCAAGCTCGCCGGGCGCATGCCTCCGCGGGTCCGCGCCAAGGAACTCTGGCGCGTCGAGCCCGACAACCTCACCGAGGCGCAGAACGACGCCACCCGGGTCGCGGTCCGGGCCCAGGAGGAAGCTGGCCTCGACATCGTGACCGACGGCGAGATGCGCCGGGAGAGCTACTCGAACCACTTCGCGACCGCGCTCGACGGCGTCGACCTCGACAACCCGGGCACCACGATCAACCGGAACGGCGAGCCGTACCCGGTGCCCCGGATCGCCGGCCCGATCCGCAGGCAGAAGCCGATCCAGGTCGACGACGTCCGGTTCCTGCGCGTGCACACCGATCGGATCGTCAAGATGACGGTGCCCGGGCCGTTCACGATGTCCCAGCAGGCGCAGAACGACTACTACCCCGACGCCGAGGCCGCCGCGATGGACTACGCGGCCGCGGTGAACGCCGAGATCAAGGACCTGCATGCGGCCGGGGCGGACATCGTCCAGATCGACGAGCCGTGGCTCCAGGCCCGTCCGGACGAAGCCCGGTCCTACGGCGTGCAAGCGCTCAACCGGGCGCTGGAGGGCGTCACCGGCACCACCGCGGTGCACCTGTGCTTCGGGTACGCGGCCCTGGTGCACGAGCGGCCGGCGGGCTACTCGTTCCTGCCCGAGCTGGCCGCCTGCACGGCCGACCAGATCTCGATCGAGACCGCGCAGTCGAAGCTCGATCTCGGCGTGCTCGCCGACCTGTCCGGGAAGACGATCATCCTGGGCGTCATCGACTTGTCGACCCCGGAGGTCGAGTCGGCCGACGTCGTGGCCGGTCGGGTGCGGCGGGCGTTCGAATACGTCCCGCCGGAGCGGCTGGTGATCTCGACCGACTGCGGCATGAAGTACCTGCCCCGCGAGTCGGCCGACGGCAAGATGCGATCGATGGCGGCCGCCGCCGCAACCCTCCGCGCCGAACTCTCCTGACCTCCGATACCGAAGGCCCGGCCGCCGAAGCGGCCGGGCCTTCGTCGTGCTTGTGCGGCGCACCATGGTCGATCGAGCAGAAAACTGTCACACAAAGCCGCTAACTCTTGACGCGCCCCCCGTATGACGTACGACACTCTGTCGCACAACGCGTGACACTACTCGTTGCGCACGTCATCGAATCGTCTCACTGACGAAGGGGTCAGAGATGTGGACTCGGAGCGCCCTCGCCGCCCTGTTAGGCGCCGTCGTACTCGCCGTCTCCGCCTGCGGAGGCACCACCTCCTCGTCCGACGAGACTCCGGCGAAGAGCGACCTCTTCCGCCAGGACCTGCACGACCGGCTCCCGCCGTCGGTGAAGGACTCCGGCGAGCTCGTCTTCGCCGGCGACCCGCACCCGCCCTACCGGGTCGTCGCCCAGGGCGGCAAGGTCACCGGCTTCGACCCCGACCTGCAGCAGGCGCTCGGTGACGTCCTCGGCGTCAAGACCCGGATCGAGGTCATCGCCGGCCTCCCGGCCGCGCTCACCGGCATGAAGGCCAAGCGCTTCGACGCGTTCAACGGCCCGGTCAAGGACACCGCCGAGCGCGAGGCCGACTTCGACGCGGTCGTCTACATGACCTCGCGCACCGCCTACCTGTTCCCGGCCGAGAAAGGCCTGGCCAAGGCCGCGGACCTCTGCGGCAAGACGGTCTCCTACGTCGCCGGCAGCATCGTCGAGGGCCAGCTCAAGGCGCTCTCGACCTGGTGCTCCGAGCAGGGCGCGCCGGCCGTCGAGGCCCAGCCGCTGGCCGACACGAACGCGACGATCCTGGCCGTCCGCTCCGGCCGGGCCGACGCGCTGGGCGCGACCCAGTCCGGCGTCGTCGACATCGTCAACAAGGCCCCGAAGGGCACGTACAAGTACGTGCTGCAGGAGGACGCCCAGGGCGCCGGGGTCGACAACCTCGCGCTGCTGGCCCCGAAGGCGAGCAAGCTCGGCCCGGTGATCCTGGAGGCGTTCAAGGTCCTGTTCGCGAAGGGTGCCTACCAGACCCTGATGAAGAAGTACGGGCTGACCGACGTCGCGGTCGACGCGCCGGCGATCAACCTCGCGGAGAAGGCATGACTCTGGCGGCCGACCCGAAGAGCGATTACGCCGCCCACGCCCGGTCCCGCATCCCGTGGGCGCACTGGCTGATCGGCGCGGTCCTGCTCGTCCTGGCCGCGCAGCTGGTCCACTTCCTGGTGTTCAACCCGGCGTTCGAGTGGGACGTCGTCGGCCGGTACCTGTTCGAGCCCTCGGTGCTGCGCGGGCTCGGCACGACCGTGCTGCTCGCGGTCGCGGCGATGGTCGTCGGGCTGCTGCTCGGCACGACGATCGCGGCCTGCCGGCTGTCGGCGTTCGCGCCGCTGCGCTGGGCCGGCACCGCGTACGTGACCGTGTTCCGGTCGATCCCGCCGCTGGTCCAGCTGATCTTCTGGTTCAACCTCGGCTACCTGCTGCCGAAGATCTCGCTCGGCCTCCCGTTCGGGCCCGAGTTCGTCCGGTGGAGCAGCAACGACCTGATCACGCCGGTCACCGCGGCCGTGCTCGGCCTCGGGCTCAACGAGGCCGCGTACCTGGCCGAGATCGTCCGGGCCGGGCTGATCGGCGTCGACTCCGGGCAGCGCGACGCGGCCCGGTCGCTCGGCTACACCGGCGGCCAGACGTTCTTCCGGGTCACGCTGCCGCAGGCCATGCGCGTGATCATCCCGCCCACCGGGAGCCAGTTCATCACCGTGCTGAAGGGAACTTCGCTGGTCAGCGTCATCGCGATGGCCGACCTGCTGTACTCGGTGCAGGCGATCTACGGGCAGACCTACCAGGTCGTGCCGCTGCTCGTCGTCGCCTGCGCCTGGTACCTGGTCGTGGTCTCGCTGTTCAGCCTCGGCCAGCAGCGCCTGGAACGCCACTTCGCCCGAGGGGAGCGCCGATGAGCGACCCCGTCCTCTCCGTCCGCGGCCTGAAGAAGGTCTACGGCGACCACGTCGCGCTCGACGGCGTCGACCTCGACGTCCACGCCGGGGAGGTCGTCGCGGTCATCGGCCCCTCCGGGTCCGGCAAATCCACGCTCGCGCGCTGCGTCCACCAGCTGGAGACGATCGACGACGGCGCGATGTACCTCGACGGGGAGCTCCTCGGGCACGTGCGGTCCGGTGACCGTCTGCGGACGCTCCCGGAGAAGGCGATCGCCGCGCAGCGGCGCCGGATGGGAATGGTCTTCCAGCAGTTCAACCTGTTCCCGCACCGGACGGTCCTGCAGAACGTCACCGACCCGCCGATGCTGGTGCACCGTACTTCCAAGATCGACGCCGAGCGGCGAGCCACCGAACTCCTGGAGAAGATGGGCCTGGCGGAAAAACTAGCCGCCTTCCCGCGTCAGCTCTCCGGAGGCCAGCAGCAGCGGGTGGCGATCGCGCGCGCGATGGCGACCCGGCCCCGGATCATGCTGTTCGACGAGCCGACCAGCGCGCTCGACCCCGAGCTGGTCGACGAAGTGCTCCGGGTCATCCGCGACCTGGCCACCGCCGGCCTGACGATGTTGCTGGTCACCCACGAGATGGCGTTCGCTCGGGACGTCGCCGACCGGGTCGTGTTCATGGCCGCCGGGCGGGTCGTCGAGACCGGCCCGGCCGCCACCTTGTTCGATGCGCCACAGACCCCGCGGCTGCGGGAGTTCCTGGCGCGCTACACCGCGGGAGCAGCGAAATGATCACGGTACTGGCGGTCGGGGACATCATTCTGGACGAGCCGGACCCGTCCCGGTTCTTCGACGGGACCCGCGACACGCTGGCGACCGGCGACGTCGTGATCGGGCACGTCGAGGTGCCGCACAGCACGTCGACCGTGCAGATCAGCACCGACGTCCCGGCGCCACCGGCCGACCCGGCCCACCTGAAGGCGATGGGCGCGGCCGGCTTCGACGTCGCCACGCTGGCCGGCAACCACGTGTTCGACGTCGGCGAGCAGGGCATCTTCGACACGATCGAGGCCTGCCGGGCGGCCGGCCTGGCCACCACCGGCGCCGGGCCGTCGCTCGACGCGGCCCGCACCCCGGCGCTGGTGACGACGTCCGGGCCGACGGTCGCGGTGCTCAGCTACAACGCGGTCGGACCGCGGGAGTCGTGGGCGACCAGCCGGAAGGCCGGGTGCGCGTACGTCCGGGTGCTCACCCACTACGAGCTCGACCACGCCAGCCCGGGCGGCCCGCCCGAGGTGTTCACGTTCGCCGACCCGGCGTCGCTCGAGCGGATGGCCGCCGACGTGGGCGCGGCCCGGGAGAGCGCCGACGTCGTCGTGGTCGCGTTCCACAAGGGCGTCGGGCACACGCCGGCGGCGATCGCGATGTACGAGCGGCCGCTCGCCCACGCGGCCGTGGACGCCGGAGCGTCGATGGTGGTCGCGCACCACGCGCACATCATGCGCGGGGTCGAGATGTACCGCGGGGCGCCGATCTACCACGGGCTGGGCAACTTCGTGACCGTCACCAGGGCGCTGAACCCGAAGGGCGGCGAGAGCGCCGAACGCACGACCTGGGCCAGGAAGCGGGTCGAGCTCTACGGGTTCGCCCCCGACCCGGACATGCCCTACTACCCGTTCCACCCGGAGAGTCGCAACACCGCGATCGCCGCCTGCCGGTTCGCCGACGACGGCACGCTGGCCGAGGCCGGCCTGATCCCGTGCTGGATCGACGCGACGGGAACACCGCACGTGGGGGAGTACCCCGAGGTCACCGGCTACATCGAGGACATCAGCCGGCGGGCCGGGCTGCCCACGACGTTCACCCCGCAGAACGGGCGAGTGGTGCTCAGCGCGTAGCGAACGTGACCCGGGCGAGGAGCGTGCGCAACGTCGCGCGCTCCTCGTCGGTGAGCGGTGCCAGCGTCTCCTCCAGTGCCTTCGCCGCGCGCCCGGCTGCCCGCTCGCCCGCGGCGATCCCGGCCTCGGTGGGGACGACGACCTTCGTGCGACGGTCGGCCGGGGACGGGCGACGCTCGACCAGGCCGGCCGCGTCCAGGTCGTCGACCAGCGCGACGACCTGACTCGGGTCGAGCCCGAGCACCGCGGCCAGCTCGCGCTGTGACGAGCCGCCCGACTCGCACACCACGCTGAGCACCGAGTACTGGCGCACCCGCAGCCCTTCCGACCCCAGGGCCGCGTTGGTCGCGCGCACCAGCTGCCCGCTCGCCCGGGACATCAGGAAACCGATGTTGTCGACGAACGGCATTGGTGAGCTCCTCAATTATTGACACCCTCAACGGTTAACTCTAGCGTCATCAGCCAGGAGGTAACGACATGGATTTATCCGGCAAGGTCGCCATCGTTACTGGTAGCGGACGTGGTCTGGGTCTCGCCTACGCGCGGATGCTGGCTGCTCACGGCGCCAGAGTCGTCGTGAACGACGTCGACAGCGATACCGCCGACGCGGCGGTCGGCGCGATCCGGGACGCCGGCGGCACCGCGGTCGCCGAGGTCGTCCCGGTGGGCACGTCCGAGGCCGCGCAGGCCCTGGTCGACCGGGCCGTGACCGAGTTCGGCGGCCTCGACGTCCTGGTCAACAACGCCGGGATCCTTCGCGACGCGACGCTGTGGAAGATGACCGACGAACAGTTCGACGCGGTGATCACCACGCACCTGCGGGGCACGTTCACCTGCACCCGCGCCGCCGCGACCTGGATGCGGACGAACAAGGTCCCGGGCCGGATCATCTGCGTCGGCTCGCCGACCGGGCAGGTCGGCAACTTCGGCCAGACGAACTACGCCGCGGCCAAGGCGGGCATCGTCGGGATGGTGCGGACCTGGGCCCTGGAGCTGGCGCGGGCGCAGATCACGGTCAACGCGGTCGTGCCGGTCGCGGCCACCGCGATGACCGAGACCATGCCGTTCCTGAAGCCGTACGTCGACGCGCTGGAGAACGGCGACGAGCTGCCCCGGTTCGCGCGTCAGGAGCTCGGGTTCGGCACGGCCCAGGACGCGGCCGGCCTGGTCGCGTTCCTGGCCTCCGACGCGGCCGCCGACATCACCGGCCAGGCCATCGGCATCGGCGGCGACCGGCTGGCCCTGTGGTCGCACCCGGCCGAGATCGCGATCGAGTTCGCCGACGGCACCGGCTGGTCGGCCGACGCCATCGCCGACGCCTGGCCGGCCGCGTTCGCCGCCCACCAGCAGACCGTCGGCCAGCAGCTGCCCTCGCCGGAGAGCGCCCAGTGACCGGCGGGCGGCTCGACGTCGCCTCGCTGGCCGCGATCGACGTGCACGTCCACGTGCACGCCGACACCCACGGCCACCTCGCGCTCGACGACGAGCTGGGCGCGGCCGCGGCCCGGTACTTCAAGGGCGACCCCTACGACCCGGCCGTCCCCGACATCGCCGAGGACTACCGCCGGCTGAACATGGCCGCGGTCATCTTCACGGTCGACGCCGAGGCCGCCACCGGCCAGCCCGCGCTCTCCAACTCCGAGATCGCCGACCTGGCCGCCCAGCACCCCGACGTGCTGATCCCGTTCGGCTCGATCGACCCGGCCCGGGGCACGGCCGGCCTCAAGCTGGCCCGCCGGCTGGTCGAGGAGCACGGCGTCCGGGGCTTCAAGTTCCACCCGAGCTTCCAGAACTTCGTGCCGAACGACCCGGCCGTCTACCCTCTCTACGCCGAGATCGAGGCGCTCGGCGTGCCGGCCCTGTTCCACACCGGCCAGACCGGCATCGGCGCCGGCCTGCCGGGCGGCCGGGGCATCAAGCTGCGCTACTCCGACCCGATGCTGCTCGACGACGTCGCCGCCGACTTCCCGGGCCTGACGATCATCATGGCCCACCCGTCGGTGCCTTGGCAGGACGCGGCGATTTCGGTCGCCACGCACAAGGCGAACGTCTACATCGACCTCTCCGGGTGGTCGCCGAAGTACTTCCCGCCGCAGCTCGTCCACGCGGCGAACCGGCAGCTCAAGCACAAGGTGCTGTTCGGGTCGGACTACCCGCTGATCCGTCCCGAACGCTGGCTCGCCGACTTCGAGAAGCTCGAGATCAGAGACGAGGTCCGTCCGCTCGTCCTCAAGGACAACGCGATCAAGGCGCTGGGCCTTGCGTAACGCCGGCCTGGGCTCCTGGCCCGAGCGGCGCCGCCGGATGAGCCCGGAGCGGCCCGCTCTCTGGTTCGACGGCGGAACGACCACGCACGAGCAGTTCGCCGACCGGGTCCGCCGGGTCGCCGGCGGACTGAGCCGGCTCGGGGTCCGGAGGGACGACCGCGTCGCCTGGTTCGGCGCCAACCACCCGGCCGCGCTCGAGACCCTGTACGCGTGCGGCCAGCTCGGCGCGATCTGGGTCCCGGTCAACGCCCGCTTCACGGCGTCCGAGGCCCGGTACGTCCTCGAGCACAGCGGCGCGTCGCTCGTCGTCCACGGGAAGGGGCACGGAGCGGTCGCAGCGCAGCTGCGGACGACGACGACGATCCCGACCTGGGTCGCGGCCGAGCCCGACGGGACCGACTCGCTGCCCTACGAGGAGATCCTGGCCGACCCCGAGGCCCGCGACGAGCCGGTCACCCTCGACGACCCCTGCCTGATCATGTACACGTCCGGCACCACCGGACGCCCGAAGGGCGCGGTCCTCACCCACGGCAACATGACCTGGGCCTGCCTCAACCAGATCCTCGGGTTCGACTTCGCCCAGGACGAGCGGACGCTGGCGCTCGCCCCGCTCTTCCACATCGGCGGCCTCAACGGCACGGTCAACCCGACGCTGCTCCGCGGCGGCAGCGTGGTCATCGTCCGCGCGTTCGACCCGGCCAGCATCCTGGCCACGATCGAGGAGCAGCGCATCACGAGCTTCTTCGCGGTGCCCACGATGCTCGACGCGATGGCCCGCGACCCCGGTTTCACCAGCCGCGACCTGTCGTCGCTGCGCACGGTCGCGGCGGCCGGCGCGCCGCTGCCGATGCACACGCTGCGCACCTGGCTCGACCGCGGCCTCACCGTCCAGCAGGCCTACGGCATGACCGAGACCGCTCCGGCCGGCACCGTGCTCGACTCCGCCGACGCGATCGCGCACGTCGGTTCGGCCGGGCGTCCGCAGTTCTTCACCGACGTCCGCGTGGTCCGCACGGACGGGACCGAGACGGCGCCGGACGAGATCGGCGAGGTGGTCCTGCAGGGACCGAACGTCATGGCCGGCTACTGGCGGGAGCCCGAGCGCAGCGCCGAGGTGCTGGTCGACGGGTGGTACCACTCCGGCGACGCGGGCAGCGTCGACGCGGACGGGTTCCTCACGATCCGCGACCGGTACCGGGACATGTACATCTCCGGCGGCGAGAACGTGTACCCGGCCGAGGTCGAGTCCGCGCTCCGCGACCTGCCGTCGGTCGCCGAGGCGGCGGTCGTCGGCGTCGCCGACGAGACCTGGGGCGAGGTCGGGCGCGCGTTCGTCGTGCTCACCGACGGTGCCGATCCGGACGCTGCGCAGCTGCGCGCCGCCCTGCGGGAGAGGCTCGCGGGCTTCAAGGTGCCGCGGGACTTCTCGTTCGTTCCCGAGCTTCCCAAGACGGCGACCGGCAAGATCCGTAAGGCGGAACTCCGAGAGGACGGGCACCGATGACCACCACGACGACGATTGCCGAGCTGCCGTCGCTGAAGGGCACCGAACTGGGCTCCAGCGACTGGTTCGAGGTCACCCAGGAGCGGGTGAACCTGTTCGCCGACGCGACCGACGACCACCAGTGGATCCACGTCGACCCGGAGCGTGCGGCGGCCGAGAGCCCGTTCGGCGGCCCGATCGGCCACGGCTACCTCACGCTGTCGCTGCTGATCCCGATGTACGCGCAGGTGCTGCGGGTGACCGACGCGACGATGGGCGTGAACTACGGCCTGAACAAGGTCCGGTTCCCGGCCCCGGTGCCGGTCGGGGCGAAGATCCGGCTGACCGCGACGCTCAAGGATGTCGAGGAGGTCGCGGGCGGTTATCAGCTGACGATCGGGGCGGTGATCGAGGCCGAGGGCGCGTCCAAGCCGGTGTGCATCGCCGAGCCGATATTCCGTACCTACGGCCCGAGGTAACTGGTTACCGTTCCCCGGTGGACCGCAGCACCGAGGACTTCATCGACACGTTCCGCACGTTCCTCGAGGAGGTCGTGCACGGTGAGCGGCGGAATCGGCAGTCCGACGCGACCGCGCTGATCCCGCCGCTCACCGAGCATCTCGGCACCGATCCCCGGCGGCTGCCGGTCGTCACCGAGCCGCACGCCGGGCACCTGCTGGTGAACCTCGACCTGGCCCTCGACGCGGTCGCCGGCCCGGACGCCCGGCTGCTCGGCATCGGCGGCGGAACCCAGCGGCGGCACAGCTCGCTGAGCGAGATCCTCGAGGCCGCCGACCGGTTCGGGCAGTTCCCGGTGGGCGCGGTCGACTACGTGAACGTCGCCATCGGCCCGGACGACACGAGGCCGGCGATCTCGTTCGGCCTGCGGCTGTTCTCGGTCGACGGGTCGCCGGTCGTCGTGCTGCAGCGCGGGCCGGATCCGCAGTACGGACAGCCGACCGCGCAGATGGAGATTCTCGCGGTCGAGGCGGGCGTCGCGCTGCGGCTGATCGAGAGCGTCCGGGTCGAGATGCTGCGGCTCTCGGTGTTCCGGGGGCAGGTGCTCTCGCTCGGCGGCTCGGACTACGCGGCCGGCGTAGGCGGCATCACGTTCCACCGGCGGCCGGCGCTGGCCCCGGACGACATCATCCTGCCCGACGGCGTGCTCGAGCGGGTGCGGCGGCACGTCGCGGGCGTCGCCGAGCACCGGGATCGGTTGCGGGCCGCAGGGCAGCACCTGAAGCGGGGGTTGCTGCTGCACGGGCCGCCCGGGACCGGTAAGACGCACACGGTCCGGTACCTGCTCGGGGCCCTGCCGGACCTGACCGTCGTGCTGCTCGCCGGGCCGTCGATCCAGTACGTGTCCGAGGCCGCGCAGATGGCGCGGGCCCTGCAGCCCGCGCTGGTGGTGCTCGAGGACTGCGACCTGGTCGCCGAGGACCGCGACCACTACCCGGGGTCGCAGCCGCTGCTGTTCGCGGTCCTGGAGGCCCTCGACGGCCTGTCCGACGACGCCGACGTCGCGTTCCTGCTGACGACCAACCGGGTGGACGTGCTGGAGCCGGCGCTGGCCCAGCGGCCCGGGCGCGTCGACCTGGCGATCGAGGTGCCGCTGCCGGATACGTCGTCGCGGCGGCGGTTGATCGCGCTGTACGCGCGCGGCCTGCCGTTCAGCGTCTCGGCGCTGGACGCGGCGGCTCGCCGCTCCGAGGGGACGACCGCGTCGTTCGCGAAGGAGCTGGTGCGGCGGGCGGTGCTGATCGCGGCCGAGGCCGGCCGGGACGCCGGGGACGCCGACCTGGCCGGGGCGCTCGACGAGATGCTCTCGGACGCCCAGGCGATCACCCGGTCCCTGCTCGGCTCGGACGGGCTCGTGGATGGGGCTGGCGGTCTGGGCGGGGCTGGCGGTCTGGATGGGGGCGACCGGTGGGCGGGCGGGCGCGGTTAGGCTCGCGGGTATGGCTGCCGAACCGCTGCCCGTCGAGATTCTGGTCCTCCGGCGGGCGCTCGAGGGATCGGTGCTCCCGCGTCACCAGACCGGTGGCTCGCCCCAGCGACTGCTGACCGGCCTGCTCGGCGAGCACTGGCTCGACGCCGGGGCCGCCCTGCCGCTCGGCGTCCTCATCGACCTGGTCGCGGAGTTCGGGATCAGCGAGACCAGTGCCCGCGCCACCGCGAACCGGCTGGTCAAACGCGGGGTGCTGGACACGACCCGGGTCGGGCGCCACGCGTACTACCGGCTCTCGGAGATCGGGCAGCAGGACATCCGGCACAAGAACGGCACCGTGCTGGAGTTCGGCCCGTCGGCCCGCGAGTGGGACGGCCGCTGGACGCTGGCCGCGTTCAGCATCCCCGAGGAACAGCGAAGGCTGCGCCACCAGTTGCGCAGCTACCTGCGCTGGCTCGGGTTCGCGCCGCTCTTCGACGGGCTCTGGATCTCCCCGCACGCCGGCCTGGACGCGCTGCGCGAGGTGTTCCAGGCCGTGGGCGTCGACAATCTCAGCGCGTTCCGCGTCGTCGAGACCGCGGTCGGGTGCGCGCCGCTGACCGCGTGGGACCTGACCGGGATCCAGTCGGCCTACCAGACGTTCCTGGCCGAGCACCAGGCGCTGGCCGAGGAGGTCCGGGCCGGGTCGGTGACGCCGGCCGCCGCGCTGACCGCCCGGACCCGTCTGCTCGAGGACTGGCGGGTGTTCCCCGGACTCGACCCTGATCTGCCCGCTGAGCTCCTACCGGCCGACTGGCCCCGTCCGGCCGCCCACGCGCTGTTCAGTGAGCTCTACGACGGTCTGGGGGAGCTGGCCGCCCTGCGCTTCCGGCAGATCGTCGCCCGGCACGACCCCGACCTGGCCGGCCGGACCGCCCACCACAGGACGGCGTCCGCTTCCCGCCAGCAGTAGCCGGCCGATTTCGGCACGCTCGAGGCCGTGAGCGGATACGTCGAGGGGATCGTCGAGCGGTACGTTCTCGCCGGCGCGGGGTTCGAACGGCGGCTGCGCCGCGTGCGGCCGGGGCAGTGGGCCGGGCCGACGCCGTGCCGGGAGTGGGACGTCCGGGCGCTGGTGAACCACATGACCCGGGGAAACCTCAACTACGTGGCGCTGCTGCGCGGTGCGACCGCGGCGGATTTCCTCCGTCTGCGGGACGCCGACGCGCTCGGGGAGGACCCGGTCGAGACGTTCGTCTCGTCGGTCCGGGCCTGCGCGGACGCCTTCGCGGAGCCCGGCGCGCTCGACCGGCCCCTGGACTACCCCCTCGGCCCGGCCGACGGCGCCCAGGTCCTGGCCGTGCGCACGACCGACACGCTGATCCACACCTGGGACCTGGCCCGGGCGATCGGCGACGACGAGATCCTGGACCCCGGGCTGGTCGAGTGGGCTGTGACGTCGCTCGGCGCGATCTACGAGGGGCTGGCCGAGACCCCGGCCGACGCGGGCACCACCCACCGCTATTTCGACCCCGCTCCGGAGGTTTCAGAGGGCGCCGAGCGGCAAACGGAGTTGTTGGCACAGATGGGACGGAACCCGCGAACAGCCATGCACTAGGCTGGCGCGACACGCTCATAGACGTTGTTTTGCGCGTGGAGATTTTGCAGTGTGGCTGCGACCTGGCAGCCTGTCATCCAGTGGTCCGCAATGGGACCGCGCTTTCGAGGGATACACCGTATGGCTACTGGCACCGTGAAGTGGTTCAACGCAGAGAAGGGGTTCGGGTTCATCGCGCCCGACGGGGGCGGTCCGGATGTCTTCGCCCACTACTCGGCGATCCAGACTCAGGGCTACAAGGAACTGACCGACGGACAGGCGGTTGAGTTCGACGTCACCCAGGGTCAGAAGGGCCCGCAGGCGGCGAACATCCGACCGCTGTAGGCATCACACCGCACACGACAGGCCCTCGTCCGGTTCCCGGGCGGGGGCCTTTCGCTTGCCCGCCTCTCCCTGGACATCGTTCACGGCGGCGGCGAACTCGACTTCAGCGCCTACGCGGACGGGGGACCGCGGGCACTCGCCGCCTCGAAGGCTGACGTCGGCGGGCAGGTCGCGCCGCGGGCGGTCGCCACGCACCGGGCGTCCGATGGGCCCTCTCTCGCGGAGGCAGCGGGACCGAGGTGCTGGCGCTGGAGCGGCGGGTCCGGCTGCCCGCCGGGCGGCCGGAGGCTGCCCGCCGGGCGGCCGCTGGCACGTGAGCCGCCGAAGCGCGACGCGCGCTGTACTGGACCGGCGGAACCAATACTCCGTCCCATCTCGACCGCGTCTCGGCCGCCGACCCGAGCCCGGACCGACGGCCGCACCCGACGGCCCTGGCCGGCCAGCGCTCGCGCCTGCAGCGGCTGGCCTGTATGCCACGTCCGCGAGGTGCGGTCACGCTACGTCCCGCCAGGTGCGGTCACGCCACGTTGCGCGAGGCGCATCCGGCCCGGTCGCATTCCGGGCCTTCTCTGGACGCCGCGTGGCCCGGAGCCGACCCGCGCGAGGGGGATGCTGCGGGCGGGCCTGTCTCTAACGATCGACAGCAGCTGGTCGGCGAGCGCGGCGGGATCGGCGTGTGCCTGTATCCCACCGACCACCCTGGTGTGGCCAACACAGTCGAGGTCACGCTCACGGTCCCACCGGCCTGGTCGCGCCGTTCACCGCGCCTCCGCTCGTCGAGGCCTCCGACTGCGTTCCGCGCCCGCTCGGCGCGGTCACCCTGGTCGATCGGTCCAGCCCCGCCCCGACGAGCGTCGCGCCCACCGCTCCCCGGCGCGCTGCGGTCGGCGGCGCGGGACCTTCCGCACGGGCCGGGCGGGCTGGTGTTCCGGGGTGCTGCGGTTGGCGGTGGGGCGGCTTCCCGGCGGGCCGGGCGGGCTGCCGTGCCGGGGTGCTGCGGTCGGCGGTGCGGGGGTTTCCGCGCGGACCGGGTGCGCTGCCGCGCCGGGGCGCTGCGGTTGGCGGCGGGGCGATCTGCGCGAGTTGGGCGGGCTGCCGCGTCGGGGTGCTGCGGTTGGCGATGCGTGGGTTTCCGCGCGGACCGGGCGGGCTGCCGCGCCGGGGCGCTGCCGCGGGCCGGGCGGGGCGGGCGCGCTGCCGCGCCGACGGGCTGCGGCTACCGGCGGGGCTATATGCGCGGGCCGGACGGGCTGCCGCGCCGGGGCGCTGCGGTTGGTGGCGGGGGGATCTGCGCGGGTCGGGCGGGCTGCGCGTCGGGGCGCTGGCCGAGGTTAGTCGGTCGGGCGCGCCCGGGGTGCGGCGCCAGGAGGTCCCGGTGTTCCGCCGCGCGGCGAGCGGCTGCAACGACCGGGACGTCGCGGGGCTGCCCGGCGGCGCGCGGCGAACGGTGGCGGTCAGCGAGTCTTGAGGTACGCCTCGACTCCGTCCAGGATGCGCTCCAGGCCGAACGTCAGTGCGTCATCCCGGCCGCCCCCGGCAGCCGACGCCCAGGCCGCGGCCACTGCCGGGTACCGGTCGGAGTGACGGGTCAACGCGACCCGGAACCCCGCCTCCACCGCCCCCTCCCCACCGGTCGCGATCCCCTGCTGAGCCAGGTTGCGGGCGTGCCCGGCCAGCGTCGCCACCAGGTCGAGCGCCTCGGCGCCGGTCAGCCCCGTCTCGGTCAGCGCGGCCAGCGCGGACTCGGTCCAGGCCGTCTCGTTCGGCCCGATCACCCGGGGGCCGAGGGTCGCCTCCAGCGCCCACGGGTGGGCCCAGAACCGCGCGAAGATCCCGCGCGTCCAGGCATCGAGAACAGCCCGCCACCCCGCTTCGCCCGGCCCCCCTGCTTCGCCCGGCCCCCCTGCTTCGGCCGGCTTCCCCGCTTCGCCCGGCCGCCCTGCTTCGCCCGGCCCTCCTGCTTCGGACGGCCGCCCCGCTTCGGCCCGCGAGCCGGTCCCGAACGGCTCCGGCGGGCCCATTCCGATGTCGACCATCAGCGCCACCAGCTCGGCCTTCCCCGGCACATACCGGTACAGCGCCATCTTCGTCACCCCCAGCGCCTCGGCGATGCGCTGCATGGTCACCGCGGCCAGCCCCTCGGCGTCGGCCAGGTCGATGCCCGCCCGGGCGATGTCGGTCCGGGTGAACGCCGGCCGCGGGCCGCGCTTGGGTGTCGGCGGCTCGTCCCACAACACAGAGATCTGATCCATAACAGCGTCTAGCGTAATCTGTATCCAACGGATACAGTTTTGACATGCCCAAGATCCTGATCTCCGGCGCCGGAATTGCCGGCCCCGCCCTCGCCTCCGCCCTGTCCCGCCGCGGCCACGGCCCCGGCCCCGGCCACGGCCACGGCCACGGCCACGGCCACGGCCACGACCACGACGTCACGGTCGTCGAGGTAGCCCCGAACCTGCGCGAGTCCGGCTTCGCCGTGGACTTCCGCGGCCCCACCCACGAACGCGTGCTCGAGCGCCTCGGCGTCCTCGACGAACTGCGCGCCCTCCAGACCGGCGGGTCGGCGATGATCACCGTCGACGCCCAGGACCGGGAGATCTTCCGGCTCCCGGCCGAGTTCACCGGCGGCGACCTCGAGGTACTCCGCCGCGACCTCTCGGCGGTGCTGTACCGGCGCAGCGCCCCGCACACCGACTACCGCTTCGGCACGTCGATCACCGCGCTCAGCGAGTCGCCGGAAGGCGTCCGCGTGGAATTGAGCAGTGGGGAGCGGCTGACCGCGGACCTGGTGGTCGGAGCGGACGGAGTCCGGTCGGCGGTCCGCCGGCTGCGGTTCGGTCCGCACGAGCGGTTCGTGAAGAACCTCGGCTACTGCATCGCGGGCTGGAGCTTCCCGACCGACCTCGACCTCGGGCCGGACGCGCGCCACTACGGCGTGCCGGGCCGCACCGCGGCCCTGTCCGGCGGGAACGGCACCGCGACCGCGCTCGCGGTCTTCACCGCGCCCGAGGAGATCCCGTACGACGACCCCCGCGGCCTGATCCGGCGCACCTACGCCGACCTCGGGTGGCACGTCCCGGAGATGCTGGCTGGCCTCTCCGAGGCCTCCGACATCTACTTCGACGCGATCAGCCGCGTCTCGGCCCGGTCCTGGACGACCGGCCGCGTCGCGCTACTGGGGGACGCCGCCTGGGGCGTCACGCTGGGCGGAATGGGCGTCGGGACCGGGATCGTCGGGGCCTACGTGCTGGCCGGGGAGCTGGCGTCGTCCGGCGGTGACGTGGCCACCGCGCTGGCCGCCTACGAGCAGCGGATGCGCCCCTACGCGGGCCGCTGGCAGCGGGGCGCGCACCCGGGCCGGTTCCTGGCCCCGAAGACCGCCTACGGCCTGTGGGCCCGCAACACGATGCTGAGCAACGCGCTGGTCCGCCGCTCGATGCTCGGCGGCACCCGCAAGCTCGCCGACGAACCCGCCCTGCCGGCCTACAACTAAGGCGTGTTTCATGAGCCAGCAGCCCACCGTGGCCGCGACCCAGACGACGACCGGAGGCGTTGTCGCCTTGTCCGGATACAACAGCGGTATCCGGACAAGGCTCCGCCTTGCCGGATCGCCGCCTGGGCCACGCCCACGGCGTCCTGAACTCATGAAACACGCCTTAGACGTCCCGGGGCAACTCGCGGGCCAGGGCGACGAACGCGGTGGCGGCGGGCGAGAGCCCTCCGGTGCGCCAGGTCATGACCGCGCCGTGCCGCAGGCGCGGGGTGGTGGACACGACGACGGCGCCGCGGCCGGCCGCGTCCTCGGCCAGGCAGAGCGGGAGCAGCGTCGCGCCCGCCCCGGCCAGCACGAGCGGCACGATCGCGGCCCGGTGCGTGGTCTCGACCGCGACCCGCGGCGGCGCGCCGCACAGGCTCAGCTCGCGGTCGACCAGCGTCCGCATCGCGGTGCCCTCCGGGGTGGACACCAGCGGCCGCCCGGCCAGCTCGTCGACCGGGATCGGACGGCCCGGCTCGGCCCCGTCGCCGGGCGGGAGCACCGCGTAGAACTCCTGGTCGGGCAGGCGTAAGTGGTCCAGCCCGTCGACCCCGCCGGGCGACTCGGCCAACCCGAGCTCGCACTCCCCGGACAGCACCATCCGGGTCACCGCGTCGTCGAGCTCCGGGTCGGTGACCCGGACGTCCACCCGCTCGTGGTCGGACCGGAACCGTCCGATCAGGCCGGCCAGCGGGTCGACGGCCAGCGTGGTGAGCGCGACGATGTCGAGGCGGCCACCGGTCAGCCCGATCACGCTCTCGACCGACGCCCGCGCGGTCGCGAAGTCGCGCAGCACCTGCTTGGCCGGGCGGACCAGGGCCTCGCCGGCCGCGGTCAGGCCGACCCCGCGGCCCAGCCGGTCGAAGAGCGGGGTGCCGAGATCCCGTTCCAGGGCCCGGATCGCCTGCGAGAGCGAGGGCTGCGCCACCCGGAGCCGCCGTCCGGCGCTGGTGAAGCTGCCGGTCGCGACGATCGTGAGGAAGTATTCGAGCTGGCGGCGATCCATTGAGAAATCCTATGGGCTGAGTAGGAAATCGGTATCGCTCGGGTCCGGCGGGCGCGTTGCTCCGGTCGACGTGGACCGAGAGAGTTCGGGGGGTGAACTCCTGCTGCGGTTTGGACCATTCTGCTGGCAGCTACACCGATCGGCAGCGGGACGACCTCACGCGGGTGCTCGCGTTCAACCGCCGTCTGGCCGCGGCGATCGACGAGGGCCGGGACGTGTCCGCGGTCGTCGCGCTGCTGGACCCGGACCCGCTCCGGTACATGTGGGTCGACGAGGGCGGCGGCCGCCTCACCGACTACCTCGCCGCCGCCGGGTCCGCGCTCTCCGCCGCGCCGCCGTTGGCCGGCCACCGCCGGGTGGCCGGCTCGTCCGTCGGTGGGGAGGCGTCGGCCGCGCGGCCCTCGGTGGCGGTGGCCGAGGACGGGCGGACCCTGCACGCCTGGATCGAGTGGGAGGACGGCGCCGGCGAGCGGGTCGTCGCCCGCCTCGACCGGGACGCCCCCGTCGTGCTGACCGCGGAGGCCGCGGACTGCTTCCGCCCCACGGCCGCGTTCGACGCCGACGGCCGGCCCTGGGTGTTCTACGGCCAGGCCGACGAGAAAGGCCAGGTCGACGTCTACGCGCACCGGCTCGGCGGGGCGCCGGAGCGGATCGGCGGCGCCGGGCACCCGAGCTTCAACCAGGAGGTCGCCACCGGCCCGGGCGGCCTCGAGGTCGTCTGGCAGGGCCCGCACGGCACCGGCTTCGGCGTCTGGTCGCGCCGAAGCACCGGCACCGGCACCGGCTGGACCGACGCCCGACTCGTCAGCGAGGGCACCGACGGCAACGCCTGGGACCCGTCGGTGGCCCGGCTCCCGGACGGCCGGAGCGTCTACGCCTGGTCGGAGTACGTCGACGGGTCGTACCGGGTGGTCGTCCGCACCGGCGACGGCCCGATCCGGCCGCTCACCGCGGGCACCGACTACGCGCTGCACCCGAGCCTCGCGGTCACGTCCGACGGCGCGATCTGGTGCGCGTTCGACGTGATCGCGGTCCACGGGCACGGCGGGTCGGGGCCCACCCGGCTCCGGCCGCGGTCCGAACTGGACGAGGCTCCGGCCGTCGTCGGGGCCCGGGCGCCCGGCGACTCGGTACCGCCCGAGCTGCTGCCCGACGTCACGGCCGCGCTCCGGGTGGTCCGGGTGACCGACGAGGGCCTGTTCGAGGCTGAGGGCGTGCTGGCGCCGGGGCTCGACGTCGTCCCGGGCGGGCTGCCCCGGCTGGCCGCCGACCCGGCCGGCGGGCTCACCGTCGCCTACCGGGTGCACCGGCGGCTGCCGCTGATGACGTACTACTGGGAGGTCGCGGCCCAGACGCTCGGGGAGTCGGGCTGGTCGGCGCCGGTGACGTTCGCGGGCAGCGACGGCACGCTCGAGGAACCGGCCGTCGCCGCCGCGCCGGACGGCGTCCGGATCGCCTGGCAGGCCGACGGCCGCCTCGACCGCAGCCTGACCTGGACCGAGGGCTTCGGCGGCCGCGAGTGCCCGGTCCTGCTCGAGCACCTCGGCTCGGTCGTCTGGCACGGCATGCACGGCGTCGGCGAGATCCGCTCCGCGGTGCTCCCACCGGCGCCGGGACCGGCCGCCGCGACCCGGCCCCTCCCGGTCGTCGAGAGCAACGCCCGGCGCGAGGCCCGAGCCTGGCTCGGCTCCGAGGACCGCTACGTCACCGAGGTCGACGGGGAGGAGCTCACGCTCTACTGGGGCGACCTGCACCGGCATTCGCTGGTCAGCCGCTGCACCTCGGGCGACGAACCGTCGCTGGAGGACTTCTACCGCTACGGCTGGGACGTCTGCGACTACGACTTCTGGGCCGTCACCGACCACTCCGAGAACAGCAGCGCCTACCAGTGGTGGTCGATCCAGAAGATCGCCGACCTCTTCCGCGTCGACGGCCGCTTCGTCCCGCTCTACGGCTTCGAGTGGACCGGCAACACCGGGCACCAGAACGTCATCTACGGCGACGTCGGCCGCGGCGCCCCGATCTACTCGAGCTTCGCCGAGGGTTCGCGCACCCCCGACGAGCTCTGGGCCGCGCTGCGGACCCACCCCGACCATCCGGCCCTGACGATCCCGCATCACCCCGGCTCGGCGATGATCCCGTTCGACTGGGCCTACGCCGACGACGAGTACCTGCGGCTGGTCGAGGTGTTCCAGGCCTGCCGGGGCAACTACGAGCAGGACGGCGTCTTCCGCCAGTACTCGGACGCGACCCGGCACGGCACGTTCGTCGCCGACGGCCTGCGGCGCGGGCAGCGGTTCGGCCTGATCGCCAGCTCCGACCACGGCAACGGCGCCAGCTACGTCGGCGTCTACGCCCCGCGCCTCGACCGGGAGCACGTCTTCGGGGCCCTGCACGCCCGGCGCGCGTTCGGCGCCACCACCCGGGGGCTGATGCTCGACGTCCGGGTCGGCGGCGCGTTCATGGGCCAGGACATCCGGCACCGCGGCCCGGTCGAGATCGAGGTCACCGCGCGGGGCTTCCGCGACCTGGCCCGGATCGAACTCGTCCGCGACACCGAGACCGTGCGCGTCCATCAGCCCGAGACCCCGGGCGCGACCCCGGTCCGGATCGAGTTCGGCGGCAGCGCGGTCCCCACCGACTGGTCCGGCTCGCTGCGCATCGAGGGCGGCTCGATCCTCCCGACGCCGTACTGGTCACCGGAGATCACCGCGGTCACCGCCGACGAGGTCCGCTGGTCGGCGTCCACGTACTCGTTCGGGGAGCCCTACGGCGCGCAGCGGGGTGGCGTCGAACTGACGCTGGTGGGCCCGCCCGACGCGAGCGTGCACCTGCGCACGGCGCAGGGCGACGCGGACGCGACGCTGGAGAAGGTGCGCACCCTGCAGTTCCCCGGCGGCGACGGCGGACGCCTGGCGGTCGTGCCGTCGACCGGCGGGCTGACCTCCCTCGGCACCACGCACACCCAGCTGACCTGGACGGACGACCCGGGCGCCGGCGCGTACTACTACGTGCGGGTGTATCAGATCGACGGCGAGATGGCCTGGTCGTCGCCCGTCTGGGTGGACGCCGACTAACCCCACAGGAGATCCCATGACCCGAAAGCTCCTCGCCGGCGCCCTGGCGCTCGCGCTGTCGGTGGCGCTCGCCGCCTGCGGCGACTCCGGAGACCAGACCGCGTTCGGCGGGAACACGAGCGGTGACAAGGCCGTCAAGCTCGTCCAGCAGCCCTGGGAAGACCTCATCGTCGAGAACCAGATCGTCAGCGACATCCTGACGAAGCTGGGCTACTCGCCGTCGACCCAGGAGGTGGCGGTGCCGCTCGGCGCGCAGGCCCTCTCCACCGGCAAGGCCGACGCCTACCTGGGCAACTGGTGGCCGTCGCAGGAGTCGGTCTACGGGAAGCTGATCGACAACGGCTCGGTCGAGGTCACCGGCACGCTGCTGACCGGCACCGAGTACGCGCCGGGCATCCCCGGCGACCAGGCCGCCCGCCTGAAAGTCACCTCCCTGGCCGACCTCGATAAGCACGGTGACGAGTTCAAGCACGAGATCCTCGGCATCGAACCCGGCACACCCGGCAACCAGGCCATCCTCGACGCGATCAAGAAGGACGCCTACGGGTTGGGCGACTGGAAACTCGTGCAGAGCAGCACCGAGGCGATGCTGGCCGAGGTGACCCGCCGGGTCGCGAAGAACCAGCCGGTCGTGTTCCTGGCCTGGAAGCCGCACTGGATGGTCGTGAAGTGGAAGGTCACGTTCCTGGCCGACCCGCAGAAGGTGTGGCCGGGCGCCGGGCAGATCCGGGTGCTCACCCGCAAGGGCCTCAAGAACGACGACCCGAACCTGGCGAAGTTCCTGTCGCAGCTCCAGGTGGACGCCACCACCGCGTCGGAGTGGATCGACGCCTACGACAACGAGAAGAAGTCCGCGAAGGACATCGCGTCGGCCTGGGTCTCGGCCAACCAGGACACGGTGAAGACCTGGCTGGCCGGCGTGAAGACCGTCGACGGCAAGGACGGCGTCGCCGCGGTGACCGGCTGATGGCGCTCATCGAGGGGTCCGGCCTGACAAAGGTCTACGGTCTCCCGGACCGGCGCGCGACCGCGCTTGCCGCCGACCCGTCCGCGGTCGCCGCGGCCGGCGGCACGCTTGCCGCCGATCACGTCGATCTGGACGTCGACGAGGGCGAGCTGTTCGTGCTGATGGGGCTGTCCGGGTCGGGGAAGTCGACGCTGCTGCGGATGATCAACCGGCTGGTGGAGCCGACCGCCGGAACGCTGCGTATCGACGGCGCCGACGTCACCGCGATGAGCGAGCCCGACCTGCGGACGCTGCGCAACCAGCGGGTGAGCATGGTGTTCCAGCACTTCGCGCTGTTCCCGCACCGGACCGTGCGCCAGAACGCGGCCTACGGGCTGGAGGTCCGCGGGGAGCCGGCCCGCGAACGGCTCGCCCGGGCCGACGAGGCGCTGGAGCGGGTCGGGCTCGGCGACCGCGGCGACGCGTCGCCGGGCGCGCTGTCGGGCGGGCAGCGGCAGCGCGTCGGGCTGGCCCGGGCGCTGGCCACCGACGCCGACATCCTGCTGATGGACGAGCCGTTCAGCGCGCTCGACCCGCTGATCCGCCGGGACATGCAGGACCTGCTGCTCGACCTGCAGTCGGAGCGGCCGCGGACGATCGTCTTCGTCACCCACGACCTGAACGAGGCGATGCGGATCGGCCGCCGGATCATGGTGCTGCGCGACGGGCGGGTGCAGCAGTGCGGCACCGGTCCGCAGATCCTGGCCGCCCCGGCCAACCCCTACGTCGAGGAGTTCGTCGCCGACGTCGACCGGTCGCGGGTGCTCACCGCGTCGGCGGTGATGCGCCCGGCGCCGGACGACCTGGGGGAGTACCACGCGGTGCCGCCGGAGGCGCCGGTGCTGGAGTTCCTGCACCTGGCCGGGCACCCGACGGTGCCGGTCGCCGTCGTGGCCGACGGGGAGCTGCTGGGCGTCGTGCCGCCGGACTCGCTGTTGACCGCGTTGGGGGGTAATCGTGCCTAGGATCCCGGTCGGTTCGTGGGTCGACTCGTTGATCTCCTTTCTGCTCGATCACCTCGGCGGGGTGTTCGACGGGGTCTCCTCGCTGGTGACGTCGCTGATCAACGGCGTCTACTGGGTGTTGCACACGCCCCCGTACGGGGTGGTGATCGCGGTGTTCGCGGTGCTGGCCTGGGTGGCGACCCGGCGCTGGCAGCTCGTCGTGTTCACGGTCCCGGCGTTCCTGCTGATCGTCTCGATGGAGCTGTGGACCGCAGCGATGCAGACGCTGACCGTCGTCGTGCTGGCGGCCGGGGCGGCCGTGCTGATCGGGGTGCCGGTCGGGGTGGCGGCGGCGCGGAGCCCACGGTTGTCCGGTGTGGTCCGGCCGGTCCTCGACTTCATGCAGACGCTGCCGGTGTTCGTGTATCTGATCCCGTCGGTGTTCTTCTTCGGGATCGGGGTCGTGCCCGGCACCGTGTCGACGACCGTGTTCGCGATCCCGCCCGCGGTGCGGCTGACCGAGCTGGGGATCCGTCAGGTGGATCCGGAGATCGTCGAGGCCGCGCAGGCGTTCGGGTCGCGTCCGGCGCAGGTGCTGCGCCAGGTGCAGTTGCCGCTGGCGTTGCCGTCGATCATGGCCGGGGTCAACCAGGTGATCATGCTGGCGCTGTCGATGGTGGTGATCGCGGGCATGGTCGGGGCCGGGGGGTTGGGGGAGGTCGTGGTGCGGGGGGTGACCCAGCTGGACATCGGGGCCGGGTTCGAGGGCGGGCTGTCGGTCGTGATCCTGGCGATCTTCCTGGACCGGGTGACGGGCGGGTTCGGGTCGGGCTCGTTCCGGCGGTTGCGCTTCCGCCGCCGGGCGCCCGACGCGGTCGCCGCGCCGGTGCCGGCGCTCGCTCAGCGGTAGAGGCTCAGGAGGGCTCGGGAGGCGGCGTCGGTGATCTCGGCGGGGGTCGCCTCGACGGCGCCGTCGAGCCAGGCGGTCACCAGTTCCGCCATCCCGCCGATGAACAGCAGGCCGCCGATCTCGTCGTGGTTCCGGGTCTGCTCGGCTCCGCCGAGCAGGGCCCGGGACTCGACCGCCGACTGGTGGGCCAGGTAGCGCAGCAGCTCGGTGCGCCGCCGGCGCAGCTTCGGCACCGCGACCGACTCGACGATCGCGACACGCCCCTTGCGCGGATCCTCGAGCAGCAAATCGACGAACGCCCGCACGCCGGCCCGGACCCGCGCGACCGGGTCGTCGCCCGCGGCCTCGGCGGCGGCCCGGCTGGTCTCCTCGATCTCGGCCGCGACCCCGTCCATCACGGCCTCGAGCAGTGCGTCCAGGCCGGCGAAGCTCTCGTAGAAGTACCGCTCGGAGAGGCCGGCCGCGGCGCAGACCGCGGTCATCGTCGTGCGGGTGCCCGGGTCGGCCCAGACCGACAGGCCGGCGGTCAGGAGGCGAGCCCGGCGGTCGGCCACCCGGTCGGCGGCGCTGACGCCCCGGTAGACCCCCTGCTGCACCGCCATGCGCCCGATCCTGCCACAGCCGCGAACATTGACAGGATGCCCTTCCTGAATCAGGATGACGGGCACCCTGCCGCGCGAGGTGAGCCAATGACGGCCGTACCGCGTCCCCTTCCCGACCTGCGTAGAGACGACCGGGGCCTGCCCTGGGTCGGGCGCCTCTTCGACTACGCCCGAGACCCGGTCGGGCTGTTCCGCCACCATTGGGAGCACTACGGCCCGGTCGCCCCCTGGTACACGCTCGGCACGACCTCGGTGATGCTCCTCGGTCCGGACGCCTGCGGCGAGGCCCTGCAGAACCGCGACAAGGCGTTTGCCAACGGGCCGGCCTGGTCCCAGCTGGTCGGCCCGTTCTTCCACCGTGGACTGATGCTGCTCGATTTCGACGAGCACCACGGCCACCGCCGGATCATGCAGGAGGCGTTCACCCGTCCCCGGCTGGAGAGCTACACCCGGCGCCTGCACCCGGCGATCGAGGAGGGCATGGCCGGCTGGGCGACCGACGGGGCGTTCCCGTCGTACTGGCGCCTCAAGCAGCTGACGCTCGACATCGCCGCGGACCTGTTCATGGGCGGCGCCCAGGACACCAGCGTCGAGGAGATGGACCGGGTCAACCGTGCGTTCATCGCCTGCGTCCAGGCCGCCGGGGGAGTGGTCCGGGCCGACGTGCCGTTCACCCGCTGGGGCCGGGCCTACCGCGGCCGCAAGGTGCTCGAGGCGTTCCTCCGCCACTACCTGCCGGCCAAGCGCTCCCGGCCCTCGGACGACATCTTCTCGGTGCTCTGCCACATCGAGACCGACGAGGGCGATCGCTTCACCGACGACGACGTCGTCAACCACATGATCTTCCTGATGATGGCCGCGCACGACACGTCGACGATCACGACGTCGACGATCCTGCAGTACCTCGGGCAGTACCCGCAGTGGCAGGAGCGCTGCCGGGCGGAGGCCCTCGCGCTCGGCCCCGAGCCGTCGACCGCGGAGCTCGAGGGCCTGACCAGCCTCGACCTGGTGATGCGGGAGGCGTTGCGGCTGCGCGCGCCGGTGCCGGTGCTGGTCCGGCACACGGTCAAGGAGACGGTCGTGCAGGGCGTGCGGATCCCGGCCGGGACCAACGCCGCTCTCGGGCTGCAGTTCACCCACCTGATGGACGAGTACTGGACCGCCCCGGAGACGTTCGACCCGGAGCGTTTCTCGCCCGAGCGCCGGGAGGACCGCTCGCACCGGTTCGCCTGGGAGCCGTTCGGTGGTGGGGTGCACAAGTGCATCGGGCTGTACTTCGCCGGCCTCGAGGTGAAGGCGATCATGCACCGGCTGCTGCGCGGGTACCGGTGGACGGTGGATCCGGCCTACGTCCCGCCGCTCGACAACCACTCGCTCCCGTTCCCGAAGGACGGTCTGCCGATCTCGCTGGTGGCTAGCGCAGGCCGGTGACGACGTGCTCGGCGATCGCCAGGGACGACGTGGCGGCCGGGGACGGCGCGTTGCGGACCGCGGTCACCGGCCCGAGCGTGCTGATCCGGAAGTCGTCGACGAGCGACCCGTCCGCGTCGACGGCCTGGGCGCGGACCCCGGCCGGGGCCGCGACCAGGTCGGACGGCCGGAGCGACGGCACGTAGTCCTGCGCCGCGGCGGTGAACGCCCTCTTCGAGAGCGAGCCGCGCAGCTCGTGCACCCCGGCGCGCCAGTGCTGCGCGGCCAGCTTCCGGAAGCCGGGCCAGGCGAGGGTGCGGGCCAGGTCGGCGGGGTTCAGGTCGCGGCGACGGTAGCCCTCGCGGGCCGTGGCCAGCACCGCGTTCGGGCCGACGTCGACCGAGCCGTCGATCCGCGGGGTGATGTGGACGCCGAGGAACGGGTAGGCCGGGTCGGGCACGGGGTAGACGAGCCCGTTGACGATGCCGGCCTTCTCGGATTTGAGGCGGAAGTACTCGCCGCGGAACGGCACGATCGCCGGGCCCGGTTCGTCGCCGGCCAGCGCGGCGACCACGTCGGACTGGAGGCCGGCGCAGATCACCAGCCGGTCGAGCGTCACCTCGACGCCCCCGGCGCGCACCCGCAGACGGTCGCCGACCGGGTCGATGTGCGTCACCGGCGCCGCGAAGCGCAGCTCCCCACCAGCGCGGCTCATGTCGGACGCCATCGCGAGGGAGACCGCGACGAAGTCGACGATCGCCGTCGTCGGCGAATGCAGCGCGGCCGCCCCGACGACGTGGGGCTCGATCTCCCGGAGCGCTCCGGGGTCGAGCCGGCGGACGTCCGGCACGCCGTTCGCGTGCGCCCTCGTCTCGATGTCGTGCAGCCGGACGACCTCGGCCTCGTTCCGGGCGACGACGACCTTGCCGATCTCGCGGTAGGCCAGGTCGTGGGTCTCGCAGAACTCGCGGAGGAGCCCGACCCCGCGCCGGCAGAGGGTGGCCTTGAGGGAGCCGGGTGGGTAGTAGATGCCGGAGTGCACGACGCCGGAGTTGTGGCCGGTCTGGTGCTGGGCGGCGTTGTTCTCTTTTTCGAAGACGATGACGTCGGCGCCTTGCTGGGCGAGTTGGCGGGCGATGGCCAGCCCGACGATCCCGGCGCCGACGACCCCGACCCGGGTCACGCGCGCCACCCGCTGCCGAGCGCCTCGATGACGGGTAGCGGCCCGTCCGACCGGATGGTTTCGCCCCGCCTCGAGACGCGCGCCGTCCGCACGCGGGTCATGACGGCTGGCCTGGTGCCGGTCACGGGCGCCGCCCGTATGCCGGCCGTGGCCGGCGGCCGTCCGAACCGACCACGCGCGAGTTCCGGGCCCGCGCCTCGTGCGCGAACCGAACCCTCTCAGCGCGGGCCCTCCCGCCGTACCTCAGCACCTCTCCATGATGCCGGGCGCTCACGACGAACGGCCCGCGACCCGTTCTTCGGCGGGGTGGAGCGATTGAGATCGGCGACGAGGGGCTCCGCCAACGATCGCTCCACGCGGCGCGCCGGGCGACCCCGACCGCGCGGCCGGGGCCGGCCCGCCCGCTGGGTAGGCCCGAACCGCCCCCGCCGCGGTACGGGCCTGGCGCGGCCGTGCGGAGCGCTGCGGCCCTGGTGTGGTGCGATCTGGGGTGGCGTGGGCCCGCAGCTCGGTGCAGGTTTCGGTCGGCGAAGTGTCGGTGGCGGTCGTCAGGCATCACCTCGCCCCGCCGGAGTACTTCGCGGCCCGCGGCCGTCGAGGCCCGTCCCGTCGTCGGGGCGCCGCCCCTCCGGCCCGGCGCGTGTACGGCACAGGTTCCCGGGTAGGCGGCCGGTAAGTTGGCCACGCCGGCGTGCCTGTCCGAAGGGAACACGATGGTCGAACTGCTCGCAGCCGACCCTGAGCAACTGCTCCCCGCCCGGGAGCAGATGGCGTTCACGCTGGGATTCCACATCATCCTGGTCCCGTTCGGAGTCGCGTTCACGTTCCTCATGCTCATCGCGAACTACCGGGCCCTCCGCCACGGCGACGAAACCGCGCTCCTGCTCGCCCGCCGCTGGTCCCAGGTCGCCGCGGTCCTGTTCGCGGTCGGCGCCGTCTCCGGCACCGTCCTGAGCTTCGAACTCGGCCTGCTCTGGCCCGGCCTGATGGGCAAGTACGGAGCCGCGTTCGGGATCCCGTTCGCGATCGAGGGCCTCTTCTTCTTCCTCGAGGCCATCTTCGTCGCGATCTACATCTACGGCTGGGACCGCATGAAGCCCTGGCCGCACTTCTGGTCCGGCGTCCCCGTCGTCCTGTCCGGCGTCGGCGGGACGTCGTCGGTGGTGGCCGCGAACGCCTGGATGAACCAGCCCGGCGGCTTCACGCTGCGCGACGGGAAGATCGTCGACGTCCAGCCGCTGCAGGTGATCTTCAACGACGCGTTCTGGTACGAGGCGCTGCACATGCTGCTGGCCGCGTACATGGTCGCCGGGTTCACGGTGGCCGGCGTCTACGCGGTCGGGATGCTGCGCGGCCGCCGCGACCGCTACCACCGGCTCGGCCTGCTGATCCCGCTCACCGTGGCCGCGCTCGTCACGCCCGTACAGATCTTCGTCGGCGACGTCGCCGCCCGCGAGGTGTTCCACAACGAACCGGCCAAGTTCGCCGCGATCGAAGCGCTGTACGAGACCGGCACGCACGTCCCCGAGGAGCTCGGCGGCTACTACGACGGCAACGCGCTGCACTACGGCATCAGCATCCCGTCCGGCGCGTCGATCCTGTCCGGCTACAAGCCGTCGACCGAGATCAAGGGCCTGGAGGAGGTCCCGGCCGACGTCCGGCCGACCGACCGGGCGGTGACGATCGTCCACCTGAGCTTCGACGTGATGGTCGGGATCGGGTTCGCGCTGCTGGCGCTGTCGGCCTGGTTCGGCTGGGTGTACTGGCGGAAACGCGCGCTCCCCGGGTCGAACTGGTTCTACCGGGCGGTCGCGGTCAGCGGGGTGGCCGCGGTGGTCGCGCTGGAGGCCGGCTGGGTGACCACCGAGGTGGGGCGCCAACCCTGGACCGTCGTGGGAGAGCTGCTCACCCGGGACGCGGTGACTACCGAGGGCAACATCTGGCTGCTCTACGTGGCCACGCTGGTGCTGTACGCGGTGGTCGGCGCGGCCACGTTCTACGTCCTGCGTCTCCTGCGGAGACGGTGGCGGGAGTCGGACGCGGAGACCGACGTGCCCTACGGACCCGAGGCGTCGGCATGAGCACGTTCGCCGCCGTCGTGCTGTTCGTCGGCGTCGTCGCCTACGCGGTGTTCGGCGGCGCCGACTACGGCGCCGGGTTCTGGGACCTCACGGCCGGCGGTGCCGTCCGCGGCCGCGAGCCGCGGCACCTCGTCGACACGACCCTGGCCCCCGTGTGGGAGGCCAACCACGTCTGGCTGATCTTCTGTCTGGTCATGCTCTGGACGGGTTTCCCGGCGACGTTCGCGGCCATCACGACGACGCTCTACGTGCCGCTCGGGCTGGCCGCGCTCGGCATCGTCGTCCGCGGCTCGGGGTTCGCGTTCCGCAAAGTCGTGGTGCACACCGAGCAGCAGCGGGTCACCGGAGCCGCGTTCGCCACGTCGTCGGTGATCACCCCGTTCTTTCTCGGCACGGTGGCCGGGGGCGTCGCGTCCGGACGGGTGCCGGCCGACGGGCACGGGGACGCGATCACCAGCTGGCTCAACCCGACGTCGCTGCTCGGCGGCGTGCTGGCCGTGCTCGTGTGCGCGTTCGTCGCCGCGGTGTTCCTGACCGCCGAGGCGCGCAGGCGTCCGGTGCCCGCGGCCGAGCTGGAGCGCCGGAAGATCGCCGACCTGGGGACCTGGTTCCGGCGCCGGGCCCAGGTGTCGGCGGTGGCCACCGGCGTCGTCGCGCTGGCCGGCATCGCGATCCTGCGCGCCGACTCGCCCCGGCTGTTCGACGGGCTGCTCTCCCGCGGCCTCCCGTTCGTGGTGGTCTCCGGGCTCTGCGGGGTCGGCGCGCTGGTGCTGCTGGGCCGGGCCGCGCCCCGGGTGCTGCAGGGGCTGGCGGTGACCGCGGCCGGGACGATCGTCGCCGGCTGGGGCGTCGCCCAGTATCCGTACCTGCTCGGCACCCACGTGACGATCGCCGAGGGCGCGGCCCCGTCATCGACTCTCTGGGCTCTGACGATCATCGCCACGATCGCGCTGCTGATCGTCGTCCCCTCGCTGTCGTTGCTGTTCGTGCTGCAGCAACGCGGCCGCCTGCAGCACTAGGCCCAAGGCCGCCCGCAAGGGCGGGCGGCCGGTCCGGCCGGGTCAGGGCTCGAAGACCGCGCGGACGCAGTCGTCCTTCTTGTCCTTGAACAGCGCATATCCCCGAGGCCCGTCCGCGAGCGGCAGCACGTGGGTGGCCAGGTGCTCGGTGCGCAGCTCGCCGCGCTGCATCCGCTCGAGCAGCATCGGGATGTACCGCTGGCCGTGCATCTGGGCCCCGCGCAGCGTCAGGCCCTTGTTCATCACCGCGCCGAGGGGGAACTTGTCGACGACCCCGGCGAACACGCCGAGCACGAACACCGAACCGCCCTTGCGGCAGTGGTAGATCGCCTCGCGGACCGCGGTCGGCCGGTCGGTCTGCAGCCGCAACTGCTGCTTGACCTGGTCGTACGCGAAGTCCGGACCGGGTGAGTGGGCCTCCATTCCGACCGCCTCGATGCACACGTCCGGGCCGCGTCCGCCGGTCCGCTCGCGCAGCTCGCCCCCGACGTCGGTGTGCTCGTAGTTGAGCGTCTCCGCACCGACGTGCTGTCGCACCTGCTCGAGGCGGTACTCGTACCGGTCGATGACGACGACCCGCTCGGCCCCGAGCAGGATCGCGGCCCGGGCGGCCATCTGCCCGACGGCTCCCGCGCCCCAGACCGCGACGACGTCCCCGGGCCCGACGCCGCCCAGGTCGGCGCCCATCCACCCGGTGGACGCCGAATCGGACGCGAAGAGCGCACGCAGATCATTCACGTCGTCGGGGACGGTGAACGCGCCGACGTCGGCGTACGGGACCCGGATGAACTCGGCGTGGCTCCCCGCGTTGCCGCCCATCGCGTGCGAGTAGCCGAAGCAGCCGCCGGGCGCGTACCCCCACAGCTCCTCGGTGATCGCCGGGTTCGTGTTGCCGTTGTCGCAGAGCGAGTACAGCTCCCGGGAGCAGTACCAGCACTGGCCGCAGGCGATGAACGACGAGACGACGACCCGGTCGCCGGCCCGGTGGTTCCGCACGTTCGCGCCGGTCTCGACGACCTCGCCGACGAACTCGTGCCCGAGCACGTCGCCCTTCTTCATGAACGGGACGTATCCGCCGAGCAGGTGCAGGTCGCTTCCGCAGGTCACGCTCTTGGTGACCCGGACGATGATGTCCCGGGTGTTGAGGATCTGCGGGTCCGGGACCTTCTCGACGCTCAGCTCGTTGATGCCCTGCCAGGTCAGCGCTTTCATGACTTGCCCTCTCCCTTGGCGTGCGCGATCGCGGCCTCGAGCGGCTTCCCGCGCAGCGTCGGCTTCGTCGTACCCGGCCGGTCGGGGAAGAGGATCTCGCCGGTCTCGAGGAGTTGCTTCGCGTCGCGGAGCGCGACGCGCACCGCCTGGCGCGGGTCTTCGCCGGTGAACCGCTCGGCCGCGGCCTTCGCCCCGGTCGGCTCACCCTCCACCAGGCGGACGCCGATCTCGGTGCCCTTGTCGGCCGGCGCCGGCCGGACGACCACGGTCGCGCCGGGGCCCAGTGCCCGCAGCGGCTCGGGCAGCTGCCCGTCCGAGCGCACCCGGTCGGGGGTGACGTTGACGGTGACGAAGCGCCACCGGGACGACTCGGCCGCCGGGGTGTTGCGCGCGGCTCTCCTGGTCAACAGCCGCCGCGCCGCCCATCCAGTGACCCCGACGGCTACCGCCGTCGTCACGGCCTTGGTTGCTCGCATGGTTCGTCCCCTCGTCGGTTCGTCGGCGTTCGCCGCCGCATACCCGGTGAGGCCGGGGCTGAACGTGCGCTCACGAGGCCTTGCTGACGGCCGAGAGCGACGCGCCGGCCGCTACCCGGTCACGGCCGGCCTCCTTGGCCCGGTACAGCAGCTGGTCGGCCAGCCGCACGAGGGCGTCGCCGGTCGGCGCGTCGACCGGCAGCGTCGCGATGCCCACCGACGCGGTCACGGTGATCTCGACGCCCCCGCCGACGTCGATCGGCGTCCGCCGGATGGCCTCGTGCACGCGCTCGGCCACCTGCCGCGCTTCGCGCGGCGTGATGTGCGGCAGCAGCAGCGCGAACTCCTCGCCGCCGTAGCGGGCGACGAGGTCGCCCGGCCGGACCGACGCGCGCAACCGGTTCGCGATCTCGCCCAGCACCCGGTCCCCGCCGTGGTGACCGTAGGTGTCGTTCACCGCCTTGAACAGGTCGACGTCGAGCAGCAGGACGGCGAGCCCGTCGGCGCGCCGCGCGGCCTGCTCGAGCGAGTGTTCGAAATGCCGACGCGTGGCCAGCCCGGTCAGGCCGTCGGTGACCGCGACCCGGCGCTGGGCCGCGACGAGCATCCCCATCCGGATCAGGACCAGCAGGAACAGCGTCGCGCACACCGCCGCGACCAGCGGCACGTGCAGGGGCGCCCCGCGCACGTACTGGACGTACAGCGTCGCCGGGGCCAGCAGCGACGCGGCCGCCAGGATCACCATCCGGGCGATCGTCGCGTCCGGGGCGGCGACCGGCGAGCGGGTGGACAGCTCCCGCATCGACGGGTGCAGCCCGGCGGTACCGAGCAGGACCCAGGACGTCAGCCAGAGCGACTCCAGCCACCCGGTCTCGGTGTAGCCCCCGTTCAGCGCGTCGAACGCGTACAGCGCGTCCGGTACCAGCACCAGCACCAGGAACGCGCCGACGAACCGCAGCGCGACCGGCCGGGCGCCGCCGCCGAGCATCAGCCGAGCGCCCACGGACAGCAGCACCAGGTCGCCGACCGGGTAGGCCGCCGCGGTGACCGTGCCGAGCGTCGACAGGTGCCCGTACCCCGGGCTGATCAGGTACACCCAGGCCAGCAGCGCTGCCGACACCGCGACGATGGTCGCGTCGATGAGCGCGGGCAGGTCCCAGCCGGGCGTCCGGCGGCGGATGAACAGCAGCAGGGCCAAGCCGCCGAACACGTACTGGGCCAGGTAGAGCGCGTCGGCCGGGCTCGGGTAGGGGAGCTCGACCCCGACCAGCTCGCTGCCGTAGTACGTCAGGTCCGCGCCCAGGGAGGAGGCCTGCCCGGCCGCGAACAGCAGCCACGGCGCCTTGACCTCCGGCTTGTGCAGCCGGACGCCGACGAGCAGCGCGACGACCGCGCCGACGTCGACCGTCCAGTACACGAGCTTCTGGGCGAGCTCGGGCATCCCGGCGAGCGAGCCGGCCCGGTAGACCAGGATCGCGGCCAGGCCGAAGCCGGCGAACGCCATCCAGGCCCGTGGGACGGTCCTCATACCCGGTACATCGGCAGGCCGTCCGCGACCCCAAGTGCTCACGCGGCCATCGGCGTCGGCACGAGCTCCGCCCTCAGGGCGGTGGCGGCCCGGGCGGCCAGGTCCGCCTCGCGGTGCAGGACGGCGAGCGTCCCGGCGTCCGGTGCGGCGCCGTTGCGGGCGGCCGTCTCGATCGCACTGCTGACGCCGGCCAGCCGGGCGGCCCCGATGTTGGACGCCATGCCCTTGAGGCTGTGCGCGGTGGCGGCGGTCGCCGTAGTGTCCGCGAGGCCCTCCGCGAGGCGCGCGAGCGCGCCCGGGAGCCGGTCGACGAACGAGCTGAACAGCCGGGCGATCATCGCCCGCTCGTCGTCGTCCGAGTCCTCGTCCAGCAGGTCCTCCACCCGTCCGCGCATGTCGGCACCGTTGGCCGCGACGATCTCGTCGTCGGTGGCGTCGGTGGCGTCGGGAGTGGGGGACTCGGCCACCGGAACCGGCGGCTGGACCGCCCCGGCGACGCCGGCCAGCGCGGCGGCCAGGTCGGCCGAGCGGACCGGCTTGGGCAGGTAGCTGTCCATCCCGGCGGCCCGGCAGGCCGCCTGGTCCTCGACCAGCACGCTGGCGGTCATCGCGATGATGTGCGGCTGCCGCTCGGCCGGCACCTCGGCGCGGATCCGCCGGGTCGCCTCGAGCCCGTCGAGCACCGGCATCTGGACGTCCATCAGCACCGCGTCGTACGACGTCCGGGCCAGCGCCTCCACCGCCTCCTGGCCGTTTCCGACCGTGTCGATCCGGTGCCCGAGCTTCTCGACGATCATCTGCGCGACCTGCTGGTTGATCGGGTTGTCCTCGGCCAGCAGCACGCGCAGCCGACGAGCCGCCACCGGCGCGGCGACGACGTCCGACGCCCGGCGGGCGGGCGTCGCGTCCGCTCCGGCCGGGGCGAGCGCCCGGTCGAGCGTCGAGCGCAACGCGGACGGCCGCAGCGGCTTGGCCAGCACGGCCCGGAACAGGTCGGCGTCGGCCGCGGCCGGCTGGTCACCGGCGCCGGCCAGCAGCACCAGCGGCAGCTCGCGCCCGGCCGGCAGCGCACGCATGGCCCGGGCCAGCGCGATCCCGTCCGCCGCGATCCCGTCCGTGCTCGCGTCCGGGCCCACCAGGTGGGCGTCCACGAGCGCCAGGTCGTACGCGATGCCGCTGCTCAACGCGTCCAGAGCGGCGTCCGCCGAAGCGGCCTCGGACCAGCTCAGGCCCCACGAGCTGAGCGCGGCCGCGAGCTGACGACGGCTGGACGCGTTGTCGTCGACGATCAGCACGGACCGGCCGGCGAGGTCGGCCGACGGGCCGGCCGCCCGGCGGTCGGCGCAGGCCGACAGCGGCGCGCGGAACGTGAACGCGGTACCGACGCCGACCGTGCTCTCGACCCGGATGTCCCCGCCCATCGCGCCGGCCAGCCGGCGGCTGATCGCCAGACCGAGGCCGGTACCGCCGTACTCGCGGGTGGTCGAGGCGTCGACCTGGCTGAACTCGCGGAACAGCCGGTCCATCCGGTCGGCCGGGATGCCGATGCCGGTGTCGCGCACGACGAAGTCGAGCGCGCCGTCGGTGCCGGTGACCGTCACCGAGATCTCGCCCCGCTCGGTGAACTTCACCGCGTTGCCCAGCAGGTTGACCAGGATCTGACGGATCCGGGTGACGTCGCCGGACACGTGGGTGGGGCAGTCGTCGGCGATCGACCCGATCAGCTCCAGGCCCTTGGCCTGGGCCGGCAGCGCGACCAGGCTCAGCGCGCTGTCCAGGCAGTGCTGCAGGTCGAAGGTCGTGTTCTCCAGCTCGAGCTCGCCGGCCTCGATCTTCGAGAAGTCGAGGATGTCGTTGATGATCGCGAGCAGCGACTCGCCGCTGTCGCGCACGGTCTCGGCCAGCCGGCGCTGAGGGCAGGTCAGGTCGGAGTCCAGGAGCAGGCCGGTCATGCCGATCACGGCGTTCATCGGCGTCCGGATCTCGTGGCTCATCGTCGCCAGGAACGCGGACTTCGCCGCGGTGGCGGCCAGCGCCTCGTCGCGGGCGGCCGAGATCGCGTCGACCGACGCGTTGATCGCCGCCGCGGCCCGGCGGAGCTCGATCGGGCCCGACGCCTCGACGCGCTGGTCGAGCTGGCCGGCGGTCAGCTGCTCGGCCGCGGCCGTGATCCGGCGGACCGGGGACGACACCGAGCGGGTGATCCCCCAGGCGCCCGCGCCGATCAGCAGCGCGGCGAAGATCGAGCCCCAGAGCAGGAGCTGCTGGGTCGCGGCCGCCCCGGCCGCCCGGGCGTCCTGGTTGGCGGCGAGCAGGGTGCGCGCGTGCCGGTCCATCGCGGTGAGCAGGGACTGGATGCGGGCCATGTCGTCGGCGCCCCGGCCGGTGAGCACGACCCGCTGGGCGGCGGCGAACCCGGCGGTGGAGCGCAGCCGAATGGTCTCGGCGAGCTCGTCGAGCTTGTCCGAGACCACCGGCGCGAGCTCGGTCAGCGCGCGCTGCTGAGCGGCGTCGTCGCTGGTCAGAGCCGAGAGAGCGGCCATCGACGTGCCGACCGCGCGGCGGCTCTCGCGGTACGGCTGCAGGTAGGAGTCGCGGCCGGTGAGGAGGTAGCCGCGCTGGCCGCGTTCCGCGGCCTGCAGGTGGGACATCAGCGCCGAGATCTGGTCGACGACCCGGTACGTGTGTTCGACGGACGCCTGGTCGCGGGTCATCGTCCCGATCCGGACGTACGCGCTGCCGCCGAGCACGGCCACGGCCACCATCGCCAGGACGTAGCCGAGCGCGAGCAGCCGCCCGATCGTCCAGCGCGACGTGCCCCTGGTGTCCGTGTTCGTCATCTAGCCGTCCCCCCGATTGCTCGACCCCGAACTAGTCATCGACGGGGCCGGGAGCCGGTCGGCTACCGGTCGGGTGCGGATCAGTTGCAGGGCCATTACCGGCATATATGCTGCTGAAGCGGTATGTAATGGGCGGCTGGATTCCGGAGGGGCAGATGGGCGCCATCGTCATCGCGGAGGACGACCCGGATATCCGGGCGATGATCACCGAGAAGCTGTCCCGGGCCGGCCACCAGGTCACCGCGACCGAGGACGGCGCGGCCGCGCTGGTCGAGGTCCGGCGCAAGGTGCCGGACGTCGTGGTGCTCGACATGCAGATGCCCGGGCTGTCGGGCCTGGACGTGGTGCGGCTGCTCCGGGCCGATCGGAGCACGGCCGAGGTGCCGGTGATCATGGTGACCTCGCACAGCCAGCCGCAGTACATCGGGGAGAGCTTCAACTCGGGGGTGAACGACTTCCTGGCCAAGCCGTTCTCGCCGAAGGAGTTGGCGGCGCGGATCGAGCACCTGATGCACACCGCGCCGGTCGGCGCCTCTGCTGCGGAGGTGCCTGCGGTCGTGGACGCTCCGGTGGCGTCGGCGCAGGCCGAGGCGGTGGCGGCGGCGTTGGTCGCTACCGAGGAGGCGGAGGCGAAGGTGGGGCGGAGGCGGTTCTTCCGGTTGCTGACGTCGTCCTCGGAGTCGAACTGACGGCTACCGTGGAGCGGTGATCGACGAGACCGGGACCTCGTTCGCGGTCGTGACGTTCGGGGCCGACGGGGCCGCGGTCGGGGCCGGGTGGGTGGCGCGGATACGCGCGCTCGGACGGCCGCTGTGGGAATGGCCCGGTTCGGCCGGTGTTGCGGACGTCGAGGGTGGGCTGAAGGCGCTCGGGGAGCAGGTGGCCGCCGCTCGGGTGGGGTGGCGGTTGTTGGTGGCCGGGCCGGAGGCCGACGTGCTGCGGGCCCGGGCGGTCGCGCTGGCCGGCGGAGCGGTCGACGCCGAGGTGACCGCGGTGGTCACCGACGACCGGACCCGCCGGGTGTGGTGCGCGCACTGCGGGACGACGACGCCGACCGGCGACCCCTCCGTGCGGTGTTCCGGCTGCGGGCGGGCGCTGGTGGTCCACGACCACCTCTCCCGGCGCCGGGCGGCCTACCTCGGGTCGGTGGGATGACCCGGCTGGATCTCGTCGTCCGGCGGAGCACCGAGATCGTCCCCGGCATCCGGGAGATCGAGTTCCGCGCGCCCGACGGACGACCCCTTCCGCCCCATCCACCGGGCAGCCACCTGGTTCTGGACTGCGGGCCGGTCGGCAACGCCTACTCGCTCACGAACACCGGGTTCGACACGTACTCGATCGCCGTCCTGCGCCGCGGAGAAGGCTCGGCGTACCTGCACGGCCTGCGGCCCGGCGACCGGGTCGCCGCCTCCACGCCGAGGTGCGAGTTCGCCCCGGTGAGCACCGCCCGCAAGCACCTCCTGATCGCCGGGGGCATCGGCATCACGCCGGTCCTGGCCCACGTCCGCGACGCCGAGCGCTGGCACCGCGACGTCGAACTGCTCTACGTCCACCGGCCCGGCGCCGGGGCGTTCGCCGACGAGCTCGCGGCCCGGCTCGGCCCCCGGCTGCGCCGCTTTCCCGACCGGAACGCGTTCGGCGCCGGGCTCGCGGCCGCGCTGCGCGATCAGCCGCTCGGCACGCACCTCTACGTCTGCGGTCCGGGCGGCCTGCTCGACCGGGTCCTCCGCGACGCGGCCGCGGCCGGCTGGCTGCCGCCCCGGCTCCACCTCGAGCGGTTCGTCGCGGCCGAGCTCGACCCGGGGCGCGAGTTCGTCGCCCGGCTGGCCCGCTCGGACCGGGACGTCGTCGTGCCGTCCGGCACCAGCCTGCTCGACGCCCTGCGCGGTGCCGGGGTCGACGTCCCGAACCTGTGCCGGCGGGGGATCTGCGGCGAGTGCCGGGTGCCGGTGCTGGCCGGCTCGCCGCTCCACCGCGACGAATACCTGGCCGACGACGAGCGCCGGAGCGCGGTGATGTGCTGCGTCTCCCGGGCCGAGACGGACACGCTCGAGCTGGATCTCTAAGCCTCCGGTCGAGGGTTAGTTCACGAAGTGGTTACACCGCTCACCCTCGACCGTGCAGTTTCTCCGTGAGAGACTCAGTTTCTCTTTAGGAGACAGGAGCGTGCCATGGCGGACGTCGTGATCGTCGGCGGGGGACTCGAAGGGGTCGCCGCCGCCTGGCAGCTCAGCCGTCGCGGGGTGACCGACGTCGTCGTGTGCGAGCGCGACACGGTCGGGTCCGGGGGCACCGGGAAGTCGAGCGGGATCGTCCGGTGCCACTACGGGGTGCCGGCGCTCGCCGCGATGGCCACCCGGTCGCTGGACGTGTTCGAGAACGCCGAGGAGATCCTCGGGACCGACGTCGGGTACCGGCCGGTCGGCTACGTGGTCGGGGTCGGGGCGCCGAACGTCGACGCGCTGCGGGCGAGCCTGGCCGACCAGCGGGCGGTCGGCGTCCGGACCGAGGAGATCGGGGCCGACGACGTCGCCCCGCTCTGGCCCACCGCGCACCTCGACGACTTCGCCGCGTTCGCCTACGAGCCCCGGGGCGGCTACGGCGACGCCTACCGCACGGCCCAGGCCTACGCGGCCGCGGCCCGCCGCGCCGGGGTCACGATCCGCCAGGGCACTCCGGTCGCCGAGCTGGTGGTGACCGACGGCCGGGTCGCCGGGGTGCGGCTCGCCGACGGGGAGACGATCAGCGCCGGCACCGTCGTCGTCGCCGCGGGTCCGTGGTCGGTGCCACTGCTGGCCGCCCACGGCGTCGACCTGCCGATCGTCGTCCACCGCGAAGCGTTGGTCCTCGTCGACGCGGGTCAGCGCCTGGGGACCGTGCCGGTCTTCTCCGACCTGGTGTCGCTGCAGTACGTCCGGCCCGAAGGGGCCGGCCGGATCCTGGTCGGGAACAGCGACCTGGCGGTGCTGGAACCGGCCGACCCGGACGACTACCTCGACCGGGCGACCGAGGAGTCGCTCGAGCTCGCGGTCGGCAAGCTCGCCCACCGGTTCCCCCGCCTGGACGACGCGGCCGTGGCCGGCACCTACGCCGGGTGTTACGACGTGACGCCGGACTTCAACCCGGTGATCTCGGCGACGCCGATCGACGGCCTGATCGTCGCGGCCGGCTTCAGCGGGCACGGGTTCAAGATCAGCCCGGCGGTCGGCGCGCTCGTCGCCGACCTGGTCACCGACGGCGCGAGCCGGGCCGAGCACGTGCCCGAGAAGGCGTTCCGCCTGGCCCGCTTCGCCGAGCAAGACCCCCTGCGTAGCCAACACCCGTACGCCGGAGCGGGGGAGATGCGCTAGACGCGGTAGGCGCTGACCAGTTGCTGGAGGTCGTTGCTCATCCGGGACAGCTCGGCCGTCGCCCGCGTCGACTCGGTGACGCCCTGCCCGGTGATCTCGGCCGCCTCGGCGACCCCGCTGATGTTCGTCGTGATCTCTCCGACGCCGTCGGACGCGCCGGCCACGTTCCGGTTCATCTCGCCGGTCGTGGCGGCCTGCTCCTCGACCGCGGCGGCGATCGTGACCTGGTAGTCGTTGATCCGACCGATCACCGAACGGATCTCGTCCAGCGCCCCGACCGCGGTCTGGCTGTCGGCCTGGATGGCCCGCACCCGGGACGCGATGTCCTCGGTGGCCTTCGCCGTCTCCTGGGCCAGGTCCTTCACCTCGCCGGCCACCACCGCGAACCCCTTGCCGGACTCGCCGGCCCGGGCCGCCTCGATCGTCGCGTTGAGCGCGAGGAGGTTCGTCTGCTCGGCGATCGAGGTGATGACCTTGACGACGTTGCCGATCTCGATCGACGAGTCGCCGAGCTGCTGCATCGTCGAGTTCGTCGACTCCGCGGCCTCGACCGCCTCGGACGCGACGGTGGCGGCCTCGTTCGCGCTCTGCGAGATCTGCTGGATCGCCGCGCTCATCTCCTCCGACCCGGCCGCGACCGTCTGCACGTTCATCGACACCTGCTCGGCCGCCCGGACGACGGCCTGGGCCTGGGCCGACGTCTCCTCCGCGCTGTGCGCGATCTGCAGCCCGGAGGAGGTCAGCTGCTCCGCCGCCGCGGCCAGCGCCTGAGCCGATTCGGACGCCGTCCCGACGAGCCGCCGCACCGAGTCCATCGCGATGTTCAGGTCGGCGTTCATCGCCCCGATCTCGTCGTTCCCGACGTGCTCGACGCGCCGGGTCAGGTCGTTGCGGGCAACCGCCGAGAGCACGGCCGACGTCCGGCCCAGCGCGGTCATGATCGACCGGACGACCAGCCCGGTGATGACCAGCGTGGCCGCCGCGACGATCAGCGCCAGCCCGAGCGAGATCCACAGCGCGTGCCGGGCCGCCGACTTCGAACTGGCCGACTGACGCTCGAGGAACGTCGCGTTGAGGTTCTCGAGCTTGGTCAGCGCGGCGAACATCGACTTCTCGATCGGGCCGAGCGTGCCGTCCGACACGGCCGACGCCCGGCCCGGGTTGCCCGCGGCGACCAGCGACATCACCTGCTGGGCGGCCGCGTCGTACTTCTGCTCGTCCGCGCGCAGGGCGGCGACGAGGTCGACCTCGACCGCGGTGTTGTCGAGCCCGGCGTACTCGTCGAGCCACTTCTCGAAGTCGGCCCGGTCGGCCTTCCACTCCCTCACGTGGGACGCGTCGCGGCTGGAGATGTAGCTGGCCAGGTCGTCGGCCTGGCCGGTCTTGGCCAGCTCGAGCTCCAGGGCGATCCGGACCGACGGGTAGTTGTTGTCGGCGATCGCCGAGAGCGCATCGCTGGACTGGCGGCCGTTCGAGTACTGCAGGGCGGCGAGCGCGGTCACTCCCACCAGCGCGACCGCCCCCATGCCGATCAGCTTGCGTTTGATCGTCCAGCGCATCCCGGAAGCCCCCGCCTTCTCCTAGACGTCGGCTTCCCATCGGCGGGGCGGAGGCGATGCTGAGCGATCAGCGCACCGGGGCGAGGCCGAGGCGGTCGGCCTGGCGGCCCAGGGAGGCGACGACCTCGTCCGGCGAGCGGTCGGGGAGGCCCCAGATCGCGTCGGTGACCCCGGCGTCGGCCCAGGTCTCCAGCAGCTCCGGGCTGGCCTTGGTGGTGGCCAGCACGTGGATCTGCGGGTCACCGGCCCGGCCGGCCGCGGCCCAGGCCTCGCGCAGCTCGTCGGTCTTCGTGCGCAGACCGGTCTCGGTCGGCGTCGTCATCCAGCCGTCGGCGGTGCGGGCGATCCACGCGAACGTCTTCGGGCCGCCGCCGGCGCCGATGATCAGCGGCACGTGCGCCTGCACCGGCTTCGGATAGGCCCAGGACGGCCCGAACACCACGTGATCGCCCCGGTACTCGGCCACCTCGTCGGTCCAGAGCGCCCGCATCGCCTCGACGTACTCGCGCAGGATCGTCCGTCGCTTCGGGGCGTCGACGTGGTGGTCGGCGAGTTCGTCGGTGTTCCAGCCGAAGCCCGCGCCGAGCGTCACGCGTCCGCCGGAGAGGTGGTCGAGCGTCGCGATCGTCTTCGCGAGCGTGATCGGGTCGGACTCGACCGGGAGCGCGACCGCGGTCGCGAGCCGGATGCGGGTCGTGGCCTGGGCCGCGGTGGCCAGCGACACCCACGGGTCGAGCGTGCGGGAGTAGCGGTCGTCCGGGAGCGCGGCGCCGCCGGTGCCGGGGTGCGGGGCGTCCCGGCGGACCGGGATGTGGGTGTGTTCCGGCACGTAGAACGTGTCGAAACCGGCGTCTTCGGCGGCGCGGGCCGCGTCGGCGGGACGGATTCCCCGGTCACTGGCGAACAGCACGATCCCGTGCCTCATGAGCACCCTCCACAACTAGAACGTGTTCTAGAGGATGCTAGCGGACGCTCAGCGGGCGACGATCGGGTTGCGGATCGTCCCGATCCGCTCGACCTCCACCTCGACGACGTCACCCGGGTGCAGCAACCACGGCGGCGTCCGGGCGTAGCCGACGCCCGACGGCGTGCCGGTGGCCAGCAGGTCGCCCGGGCGCAGTGTGAACGTGTGCGAGATCAGCGAGAGCGTGTCGCCGACCGTGTACACCATCTGGTCGGTCCGGCCGTCCTGCACGGTCTCGCCGTTGACCCGGGTCCGCACCCGGAGGCCGTCGCGCAGGTCGCCGACCTCGGCCGCCGGGACCAGCGGGCCGAGCGGACCGGACCGGTCGCCGTTCTTGCCGAGGATCCACTGCGAGGTGAGCTTCTGCGCCTTCCGGGACGTCAGGTCGTTGAAGGCCGAGTAGCCGACGACGGCGGCCAGCGCGGTGTCCGGGTCGGCGTCGGCCAGCGTGTCGCCGACGTAGGCGACGACCTCGCCCTCCCAGTCGATGCCGTCCTCGTTGGCCGGGACCGGGACCTCGGCGCCGTCGACGGTCAGCGACTGGGTCCAGCGGGCGAACAGCGTCGGGTAGGGCGGGATGCCGGTCTCGGAGAACGAGCCCTCGGCCACGTGCTTCAGGTAGTTCAGGCCGATGCAGATCACCCGGGCGCCGGGGAGCACCGGCGGCACCAGCTCGACGTCCTCCCGGGGAATCGTCGGGCCGGCGGCCGGGCGGGCGAGGTGGGCCCGGGCGTCGGCCCAGAACTCGTCCAGCGGCGCGATCACCGCGACGGTTCCCGCGTCCGGATCGAGGTCGGCGACCTCGACGGCGGGCGCGCCGGTCCGGCGGATTCCGACGATCCTCACAGGGGCGGTCCTCTCAGTCGTCGCGGGCGGCCCATTGTTCCTCGCCGACCCGCCGGAGTGCGGCGGAAAACGCCGCCGGGTCGTTCCAGAAGAACGAGTGCGACCCGGGCACCTCGACGTAATGCCCCAGGCGCCGGGCCCAGCCCGGCCAGCAGGCCGCGCGACTCGCCTCGGCCGTCGAACAGCCAGCGGAACGCCAGCACCGGCAGGCGCCGGACCGCCGGGTCGACGATCGGGCTGACCAGCACCACCACGGCGACGTCGGCCCGCCCGGCCGCCGCCTCGGCCACTACCTGGGCGCCGCTGGAGTGCCCGAGCAGCACGACCGGGCCGGCGATCGGCTCCGTACCGGATTCGCAGGCATGAACCAGTCATACCCCCGCGTCGGACCGGGCAGACTGGGGACCATGCGCGCAGTGGTGTACAGCGAAACCGGTGGCCCGGACGTCCTCACCGTCGTCGAGCGGAAGATCCCCGAACCCGGACCGGGCGAGGTCCGCGTCCGGATCGTCTTCTCGGGCGTGAACCCGACCGACTGGAAGTCGCGGTCGGGCAGCAGTACCCGCGGCGGCGGGCTGGCCGCCGACGAGGTCGTGCCGAACCAGGACGGGTCCGGCGTCGTCGACGCGGTCGGGCCGGGCGTCGAGGGGCTCGCCGCCGGCGACCGGGTCTGGACGTACCTGTCGGCCTACCAGCGTCCGACCGGCACCGCCCAGGAGTACACGGTGCTGCCGTCCGAGCGGGTCGTGAAACTCCCGGCCTCGGCGTCGTTCGAGCTCGGCGCCAGCCTCGGCGTTCCCGCGATGACCGCCCACCGGGCGCTGACCGTCGCCGAGGGCGGCCCGTCCCGGCTGGGCCCGGGCGCGCTCGCCGGGCGGACCGTGCTCGTCGCCGGTGGCGCCGGCGCGGTCGGTCACGCGGCGATCCAGCTCGCCCGCTGGGCCGGCGCGACCGTGATCACGACGATCAGCGGCCCGGAGAAGGCCACGCTGGCGACGAACGCCGGCGCGCACCACGTCGTCAACTACAAGGAGCAGGACGCGGCGGCGGAGATCCAGAAGATCGCTCCGGACGGCGTCCACCAGGTCGTGGAGGTCTCGCCGTCGCGGAACGCGGCGCTGAACCAGGCCGTGCTGGCCAACCACGGGCTGGTCGCGGTGTACGCGACCGACGGCGGGAGCGAGATGACGCTGAACGTCGGTGGACACTTCGCCACCAACGTCCGGTACCAGTTCCTGCTGCTCTACACGGTCGGGCAGCCCGCGCTCGACGCGGCCGCCGAGGACATCACCCGGGCGATCGAGGACGGCGTGCTCCCGGTCGGCGAGGAGCACGGCCTGCCGATCCTGCGCTACCCGCTCGAGCGGACCGGCGACGCCCACGTCGCGGTCGAGAACGGCGCCGTCGGCAAGGTCCTGATCGAGGTGGGCGCGCCATAGAACGGCGGCTCGCCCTCCTCGTCGCGGCCGCCTACTTCATGGAGATCCTCGACGGCACGGTCATCGCCCCGGCCGCGCCGGCGATCGCGGCCGAATTGGGGGTCGCCGCGGTCGACGTCAACGTCGCGATCACCGCGTACGCGCTCACGCTCGGGGTGCTGATCCCGGTCAGCGGGTGGCTGGCCCGCCGGTACGGCGTCCGGCCGATCTTCCTGACCGCGCTGCTGGTCTTCACGGTCGCGTCGGCCGGCTGCGCGCTCGCGCCCGGCCTCGGGTCGCTGACCGCGACCCGCGTCCTGCAGGGCATGGGCGGTGCGCTCATGGTTCCGGTCGGCCGTCTGATGATCCTGCGGACGACGCCCAAGAGCGATCTCGTGCGGGCGATCGCGTACCTCACGTGGCCGGCGCTGCTGGCTCCGGTGGTGGCTCCGCTGGTCGGCGGGGCGCTGGCCGAGTACGCGTCCTGGCGGTGGATCTTCCTGATCAACGTCCCGCTGGGGGTGGTGGCGTTGCTGGTGGCCGTGCGGCTGGTGCCGTCGCTGGCGTCGTCGGAGAGGCCCGGGCCGTTGGACCGGGTCGGGTTCCTGCTCACCGCGGCCGGGGTGGCAGGGCTGGTCGTGGCGGCCGAGGGGCTGCGGAGTGGGTTCGGGCCGGTGGTGGCTGTTTCTCTGGTGGTCTCCGTCCTCGGTCTGACGGCCGCGGTGCGGCACCTGCTGCGGGTCCGGGACCCGTTGGTCGACCTGCGGACGCTCCGCGTACGGACGTTCCGGACGACGGCGGTGAGCGGGGCGGGGTATCGGGCCCTGATCACCGCGATCCCGTTCCTGCTGCCACTGTTCTTCCAGATCGGGTTCGGCTGGTCGGCGACCGAGGCCGGGCTGGCGCTGATGGCCCTGTTCGCGGGGAATGTCGGGATCAAGCCGGCTACGGGTTGGCTGATGCGTCGCTTCGGAATCCGGACCGTGTTGCTGGCGTCGATCGTGGTCGGTGTGGTGTGCCTGGTGGGGATGGCGTTCCTGACCCCGTCGCTGCCGCTGCTGGTGGTGCTGTTCGTCTCAGGCGTGGCCCGGTCGACGGGGTTCACCGCGTACAACAGCGTGGCGTTCGCGGATGTGGGCGCGGGTGACCTCAACCACGCGAACACCCTGCTCTCGACGTTGCACGAGCTGGGGACGGGGTTGGGGGTCGCGGTGGCGGCGCTGTTGGTGCGGTTGGGGGGTGTGGTGGTGGAGGGTTCGTCGGGGCCGTTCCGGTTGGCGTTCGTGTTGTTGGCGGTCTTGATGGTGGTGCCGGGGGTGGATGCGGTCTTCTTGCCGCGTGCGGCTGGGGATCAGGTGACCGGGAGGGTTCCTGGGTGACGTGTGGGTCTGGTGTTGGCTCCGCGGGGATCTGAGGCGGGCGCGCCTGTCCGCCGCCCGCGGAGCCCGAGCGGCCGCCCTCGGAGGTCATGGCCTGTCCCATTGCCATCGACCGCACCGGCCGCGACACCGCAGCGAGTCGACCTGCCGCGGTCGTGCCGGTTGCCGCTGGCGCATCGTCGCCGCCACCGCCGCCGCCCCCTCCGCCCGCGGAAGCGGGGCGGGACGCAACCGACCACCGATGTGGGCATAGCCCTCGGCCCACCGAGCGTGGCCATCGCCACGGCGGGCGGGGCCATCGCCACGGGGGCGGGGCTGTTGCCACGGGGGCGGGGCTGTTGCCACGGTGGGTGGGGTCGTGAGCACGGGGCCGTAGCCATCGGCGCGGTGTGCGGGCCGTCACCACGGCGGAGGGTCGTCGGCATGGTGGCCGCAGCCATCGGCCCGGCGACGGCAGCGATCAGTCCGGCCACCGCCACCACCGTTAGCGCCGCCACCGCTGAAGCCGACCACCCCGGCCGCACTCGAACCGACCAACCCGGCGGGCACGGCCATCGGTCCGGTGACCGCAGCCATCAGTCCGGTGACCGCAGCCATCAGTCCGGCGACCGCAGCCATCAGTCCGGCGACCGCAGCCATCAGTCCGGCCACCATTGTCGCCGCCGCTGAAGCGGACCAACCCCGGCCGCGAGCCGGGGTGCGATGAAATCGACCAGCCCTGCTGCCGCCACCGCCACTGCGAAGTCCGACCAGTCCGGCCGCGGGCCTTACCGCGGGCGCGGGCGCGGTGAAGCGGACCAGCGGGCGGCCGTGTCCATCAGCCCGGCCGCCGCACCCGCCTCGGCTGCCACCGCACCGGTCGGGCGCCGTACCCGGGCGGGGCCGCTGGGTCGTCCAACAAGTCTCGCGATTGGTCACTTTCCTTGACTAATTAGTCAAGGAAAGTGACCAATTCGAACAAGTGGGTCTTGGTCAGCAGGGTTTGCCTGCGGGGACTCTCAGCGTCTTGGAGCGGGTGCCGACGGTGACTCGGAGTGGGAGGCAGGTGGGGGTGTCTACTGCGTAGCCGCCGGGATAGGCCAGCCACGGGCCCTTCGCGCCGGGTGGCTGTGGGCACGCCGGGACCAGCAGCGTGCGGGTCCAGACCGCGGCGCGGTTGCCCCAGAAGATCGCCGCTTCGGGGCCTACGCTCAGCGTCACCTCGCGGCCGGCTCGTACCACCAGGCCGGTCTTGGCGAAGAGCCGGTGCGGCTCGGTCGGGGACGTCTCCGCCGCCTGCACCACCCCGCTCGTCAGCAGCGCCACCCCGTCGAACACCGTCGTGTAGTCGGACGGCGGCGCGACCACCGCGTCGATCGGATTTCCACAGTCCAACGCATCGGCCCCCGCCGGCACCCCCACCCCCGACGGCCCCGCCCCCAAGGATGGGACCGCCCCCGAGGATGGGACCGCCCCCGAGGATGGGCCCGCCCCCGAGGACGCCGCCCCCGACGGCCCCGCCCCCGACGACGGGGACCCCGACGACGACGGCGACCCCGAACACGCCCCCACCGCCACCAACACCCCCACAACCACCCCAACCCCCACTAACCGAACCACCACCACCCCCTACGACACCAACGGCTTCAGCGCCGCACCAGCCAACCCCACAACCCCCGCCCGATGCCCATTCACCGGCATATTGATCGTCAACCCACTAATCCCCTGATCCAGCACCCGCTCCTGCAGCATCTCCGCGACCTGCTCCGGCGTCCCGGCCACGGCCCGGGCCCGAGCCGCCTCGGGCAACCCGTCCAACACGCCCTTCACCTCCGCCTCCGACTCCCCGATCAGTACCGACGTCAGGAACGACGTCGCCAGCGTCGACGGGTCCCGGCCGGCCTCCTCGCACCGCTCGCGCAGCGCGGCGACCTTGCGCGGGAGATCGGCCGGCGCGCAGATGATGTTCATGTGGTCGGCGAACAGCGCCGCCAGGCGGAACGTCTTCTTCTCGCCCGAGCCCCCGAGCATGATCGGGATCGTCGGGCGCACCCGCGGGTTGTTCATCGCGTTCCGCACCGAGTACCACGATCCGGAGAACGTCGGGTTCTCCCCACGCAGCATCGGCGCGATGATGTTCAGCGCCTCCTCGAGCTTCTCGAACCGGTCGGTGAACGTCCCGAACTCGTACCCGAAGTCGTCGTGCTCGCGCTCGAACCAGCCGGCCCCGATCCCCAGGATCGCCCGTCCCTTCGAGACGACGTCCAGCGTCGTGACGGTCTTCGCCAGCATCGGCGGGTTCCGGTACGTATTGCCGGTGACCAGCGCCGACACCTGGATCGTGGACGTCGACGCGGCGATGCCGGCCAGCGCCGTGTACGCCTCCAGCATCGGGTTGTCGGGCGTGCCCAGCCCCGGCAGTTGGTAGAAGTGGTCCATCACCAGCACGGTGTCGAACCCGGAGGCCTCGGCCTCCCGGGCCTGCGCGACCACCGTGTCGAACAGCTGGTCGTTCGGAATTCCGGCATAGGTGAAATTCGGAATTTGGTAGCCCAGACGAATCGTCATGCTCCGAACTTAACCCCACCCAGCAGAATAGAACGAGTTATAGTGCAGCGATGATCGAGTCCGAGTTCATCACCTGGAATGCTCCGGACGGCGAAAATCCGGCGCGCGCGGCCTCCCAGCGGTCCTACGACGCGGTCGGCCGCAAGGCCAAGGACGAGTGGCTGGCCCTCTTCACCGAAGACGCCCTGCTCGAAGACCCGGTCGGCCCGAGCTTCTTCGACCCCGAAGGCAAGGGCCATCGCGGCCGCGACGGCGTCGGCACATTCTGGGACACGGTGATTGCCCCGGTGAAGCGGTTCCACTTCACGGTTCACGACTCGTTCGCTAACGGCATCCACTGTGCGAACGTCGCCACGTTCAGCACCGAGCTCGACGACGGCACGCTGGCCGACACCGACCTGGTGAGCGTCTACCGCCTGGACGGCTCCGGGCGGATCGAACTCATGCGCGCCTACTGGGAGGTCGAGCGCACGCTCGCGTCCATCCGCAAGCCTTGACCCGTACCCCGAAACGCCCTTACATTCCGCCGAAACAAGAACGCGTTCCAACGGCGGGAGGCGTACGGTGACCGAGGCGAAATCGCATACCGAAGCAACCAAGATGACGACCACGGTCACCGACCTGGCCGACCTACGCCGCCGGCTCACCGCCTGGCTGGCCGCCAGGACCGGTGGCCCGGTCGAGATCAGCGAGGTCGCCCGCCCGGACGGCAACGGCCTCTCCAGCGTCTCGCTCCTGTTCGACGCCGTCTGGCCCGAAGACGGCCGGGAGACCCGCGCCGGTCTGGTGGTCCGGATGCCTCCCGACGCCACCTCGTACCCGGTCTTCCCCCGCTACGACCTCCGCCGTCAGTACGACGTGATCAGCGCCGTCGCCGCCCACACCGACGTCCCGGTGCCCCGGCTGCGCTGGATCGAGGAGTCCCCGGACGCGCTCGGCGTCCCGTTCATCGTGATGGACCGGATCGACGGGGGCCGGGTGCCGGTCGACAACCCGCCCTACGTCTTCGGCGGCTGGCTCCTCGACGCCGCACCCGAGCAGCGACGGCAACTCCAGGACGGCGCGGTCCGCGCCCTGGCCGGGGTCCACGCGCTCCCGGACGTGCACCGGCACCTCCCGACCCTCGCCGACGAGACCCAGGGCGACGCGTTACGCGCCCTCGTCGAGGAGCAGCGCGCGTACTACGACTGGGCGCTGGCCGGCGACGGCGTCCGCGTGCCGCAGATCGAGGAGGCGTTCGACTGGCTCGAGGCCCACTGGCCGGCCGACCCGGGGGAGACCGTGCTCTGCTGGGGCGACGCCCGCCCCGGCAACATCATCTACGACGGCTTCGCCCCGGTCGCGGTGCTCGACTGGGAGATGTGCGCGCTGGGCCCCCGCGAGGTGGACCTCGGGTGGATGATCTTCCTGCACCGCTTCTTCCAGGACATCGCCGAGATGTTCGAGTTCCCCGGTATCCCGGACCTCTTCCGCACCGACGACGTCGTGGCCTGCTACCAGAGCGCCAGCGGGCACACCGTCCACGACCTCGACTTCTTCCTCATGTTCGCCGCCCTGCGACACGCGATCGTGATGGCCCGGATCAAGCGCCGGTCCATCCACTTCGGAGAGGACACCGTGCCCCCCACCGCGGACGAATACGTCCTGTTCCACACCCAGCTCCGCCGGATGCTCGACGGCGGTGCCCCGTGAAGCCGACCCCGCTCGACGAATACCCGATCCACCAGGCTCCGCTGCCGATCGCCCGGGCCGCGACCAGCGACCGCAACTTCTACGACCGCAGCTACTTCAACGCGCACGACCGGACCGGCGAGACGTTCCTGATCACCGGCCTGGGCACCTACCCCAACCTCGGCGTCATCGACGCGTACGCGTTGGTCCGCCGGGGCGACACCCAGTACTCGGTCAAGTTCTCGGACGCGCTGGAGACCCGGGGCCTGGAGCAGGCCGTCGGGCCGTACCGGGTCGAGGTCCTCGACGCGCTGCAGCGCGTCCGGGTGATCTGCGACGCGGCCGACCTCGGCGTCGGCTTCGACCTGGCCTGGGAGGGCTCGTTCCCGGCGGTCATGGAGCAACCGCACCTGATGCTCAACGGCCCCGCGGTGACGCTCGACGCCAGCCGCTTCGCCCAGGTCGGCACGTGGAGCGGCACGCTGAACCTCGACGGCACCGACATCGCGGTCGACCCCGACACCTGGCTCGGCACCCGGGACCGCTCGTGGGGCATCCGCCCGTCCGGCGAGGCGCCCCCACCGGGCAGGCCGGGCGACCCTGACCAGCAGGGTTTCTGGTGGCTGTACGTGCCGCTGCGCTTCGACGACTTCGCGCTGATCGTCATCGTCCAGGAGAGCCCGGACGGGTACCGCACGCTCAACGACGCCAGCCGGGTCTTCCCGGACGGCCGGGTCGAGCAGCTCGGCTGGCCCCGGGTCGAGATCAGCTACGTCAGCGGCACCCGCATCCCGACGACCGCCCGGCTGCACTGCACCACCCCGGACGGCAAGCCGCTGCTGGTCGAGGTCGAGTCGCTGGTCGGCGTGCCGCTGCACGTCGGCGCGGGCTACGGCGGCGACCCGGACTGGAGCCACGGCACCTGGCACGGCCGGGACTGGTCGCGGTCCGACCGCTACGACATGACCGACCCCGCGGTCGCCGGGCGGATCCCGTGGGGTGTGGTCGACCACGCCGCCCGGGCGACCTGTGACGGCGCGGTCGGCTGGGGCCTGTTCGAGCACGCGAGCGTCGGCCGCCACGACCCGTCGGGCTTCGCCGACTGGAGCGCGGTCTCACCGTGACCTGACGTCCATGCCCTGGTGCGTCACCGCGTAGGGGAAGTACAGCCGGACCGACGTCCGGTTGCCCAGCGTGTGCGTCAGCAGGACGTCCGCGAACTGGCGGGCGACCCACAGACCGAGACCGTCACCCGGACGGATCGGCGGCCGGTAGCCGGCGTCGGCCGGTATCGGCCGGCCGCCGGCGTCGTCGGCCTGGACGACGAGCATCTTGTCGTGGTGCCAGGCGCGGACCCGGACCGGGGCCGCGCCGTGGCAGAGGCCGTTGGTGACGATCTCGTTCGTGGCCGAGGTGATCTGCTCGGCGGCCAGCCCGGCGAAGCCCTGCGCCACCGCCCAGGAACCGATCGCGAACCGGCAGGCGGGCAGGTCGTCCAGGGTGTTGACGACCAGGTCCTGGTCGGTGGTGGGCGGGATCGGCGGCATCGTGACGTACGCGCGGCCGCCGAGGTACTCGGCGGTCGGCACGAACCGCTGGTTCGGCAGCCGGCCGTGCCGGGTCAGCTCGTGGTCGTGGATGGCCCGGACGTTCTCGATCACCAGCGTCGGGTGCCGGCGGCTGTCCCACAGGCAGGTCACCGGGCAGCCGTAGGGCGCGTAGGCGTCGTTGCACATCGCCTCGTAGCTCAGGTAGGCCGCGACCCGGTCGACCGGCGAGTCCAGATCGGTCGCCACGTCCGGCTCGGCGATGATGTGGACGGTCCGGCCGGCCGCGTACTGCTCCTGCAGGTACCGCCGGAAGCCGGAGAACGCGAAGCCGAGTCGCTGGTAGAACGCGCCCGGCTCGCCCCACTCGATCGCCGACGCGACCGGGCCGAGCACGGCGCGCAGCGTCCGCTCGGTGTCCGGGTTGACGACGACCAGCACGTTGTCGCGCGCGGCGGCGTGCCGGCGCAGCACCGGCGCCAGCAGCGTCTCGACCGTCTCGTCGTCGTCGATGATCAGCGCGGCGTGCTGGAAACCGCGGGTCTGGTGCTGGACGTCCGCGGTCATCGCTCCGCCCCCCGGACGAATCGCAGGCCGGGGACGTCCCGGCAGTCGCAGAGTTCGAGGATCCGCCAGACCGGAGGCGAGCAGTGCACGTCCACGACGACCCCTTCCGCGCAGGCGATCGGGCCCAGCGTCAGCAGCACCCGCAACCCGGCCGCGCTGAAGAACGTGACGTTCGCCAGGTCGAGCGTGGCCACCGGCTGGGCGTAGAGACGCTCGCCCAGAGCCGAGGCGTTCGCCTCGTCGATCTCGCCGGCCACCACGAACCGATCTCCGGTCGTGCGCAGCGCGCAGCGGAGGAGGCTTTCCGGCCGCCCCGTGTGCATAGGTACCACCACCGGTAGGAGAGACGAGGTCTGGTACCCGGAACCGACGCTAGCTTGCCAGGACTGAGCGTGTCGTGCACGTCCCATTACTGCGCGTCACACGATCGTGGGAATCGCGGCCGGGCTTCCCCGCCGGCTCCGCTCGGCCCGGATCGCCACGTCGACGACGCCCCAGACCGCGGACACCAGCGCGAACAGGATCCCACTGACGGTCAGCCAGCGCTGCGGATCCTCGGCGCCCCAGTCCAGACCGGACAGGAACTCCGGGTTGTAGAACCGGTGATCGGCCAGCAGCCAGACGACCGGACCCCAGAGCAGCACCGAGAGCCCCGCGTACACCGCGGTCACCGTGTGGTTCCAGACCGGACGGCGGTAGGTCCAGACCGCGTAGGCCCCGTACAGAGCCAGCAGCACCAGCACGTACGGCCACCAGAACGTCCAGTTGTCCGGGTCGAGCACCGGTTCGTCGGTGATCGCGAACTGCTGGACGACCAGCGCGGCGGCCATCAGCGCGGGCCAGATCAGGGCTCCGGCCAGGTTCGCGAGGTTGTGGTACTGCCGCTCGTACCTGGGCAGCTTCTCCGGCGTCCACGGGCCGCCGGAGAGCTCGGCCCGGCCGACGCCGGTCCGCTCCATGATCGCGAAGACCGCGGTCGTCCAGAACGCCAGGTGGACGCCGACCGTCAGCAGCGTGCCGATGCCGACGCCGATCGCCGGGCCGATGCCCGGATCGGCGAGGAGCTTCCCGGCCACCGCGACCACGACGACGATCGGCAGCACGATCGTGTAGAGCATCTTCAGGATCGCCCGCCAGATCGGGAACAGGTCCGGCCCGATCAGGTACTGACGCCGGCCGGCGTACCCGTCGGCCAGGTGCTCGGGGTCACCGAGTTCGAGCAGCGTGGCCTCCAGGGCCGCGTCCGGCGGCTCGCCGCCGTCGACCCGGGCGTCGACGGCGTCGGCGATCGACGCCCGCAACTCGCGGTCGATGTCGGTGCGCTGTGCCTCGGGGACGCGGCGCAGGACGGTGAAGACGTAACGGTCGAGCAGGGTGGCGGCCATGTCTCACTCCGAGGGGGTGGTGGGGGCGGTCAGGTCGGCGATGGCGACGGTCAGCCGGGTCCACTCGTCGCGCAGGGCGGCGGCGATCTCCTCGCCCTGCTCGGTGGTCCGGTAGAACTTGCGCGGCCGCGCCTCGTCGGTGTTCCAGGAGCTGGTCAGCAGGCCCTGGGCCTCCAGGCGTCGCAGCAGGGGGTAGAGCGTGTTGGCCTCCACCTCGAACCCGGCCGTGCTCAGCGTCTCGAGCAGCGAGTACCCGTAGCCCGGCGTGCGCAGGGCGACCAGGCTCGCGACGACGACCGTGCCGCGGCGCAGCTCCTGGAGGTGGGTGGAGAGCGTCGCATCCATTGTCATGCTGAACACGATAGTGTGTGACACACACTATGGCAAGGCGTTACACCACTGTGTGTCAGTCGGTTCCGATCACACCCGGGCGTCCGTCGGCCACCTGGAACGTGGCCGCGGTCCGGGTCGTCGTCGGGGCCGGGCTGCGGACCGTGTCGACGACCCGCAACCGCACGGTCAACTCCTCGCGGGTCGCCTCGCCGAGCAGGTAGCCGCGCCGGTTGTCGGCGTACCGCAGGTGCGGGTTCCGGGCCAGTTCGGGGTCGTGCTCGCGATGGAAACCGGCGATGTCCGGATCCCCGCCCGACGTGATCGACGTGCCGACGAACTCGGCCGCCACGACCGGCGAGTCCACCGCGTCGAAATCCGGCCGGAGGTCGCTGACCCAGGTCGCGTGCTGGTCGCCGGTGAGCACGACCGGGTTGCGGACCGCGCCGGTGCCGAGGAACTCCAGGAGGCGCCGGCGCTGGGCCCGGTAGCCGTCCCAGGAGTCGAAGTTGCGCCGGCCGCGGTCGGCGGCCGCCATCATGACCTGGTTCGCGATCAGGTTCCAGCGCGCACCCGACCCGGCCAGCCCGCGGACCAGCCAGGACTCCTGCGGTCGGCCGGTCATCGTCCGGGCCGGCCGGCTCGCCGCCCGCAGGCTGCGCGGCTGCATCGACCGGTACGACCGGGTGTCGAGAACGTGCAGCGTCGCCAGGTCGCCGAAACCCAGCCGCCGGTACATCCGCCCGCCCGGCCCGAGCCGCATCGGCAGGTGCTCGGTGTAGGCCCGGATCGCCGCCGCCTTCCGGGCCGCGAACGGCACCTTCTCGCGGACCCGGGGGTCGGCCGGCCACTCGCCGGCCCAGTTGTCGTCGACGTCGTGGTCGTCGATCGACACGATCCAGGGCGCGGCCGCGTGCGCGGCGGCCAGGTCGGGGTCGGTGCGGTACTGCGCGTGCCGGATCCGGTAGTCCTCCAGCGTGTACGGCTGACCGGCGCCGATGTGGTCGCGCAGCCGGGTCGGTCCGCCGACGGCCTCGTAGATGTAGTCGCCCAGGAACGCGACGAAGTCCACGTCGTCGTCGACCATCGACCGGTACGCGGTGTAGAAGCCGTCCTGCCAGTTCTGGCAGGACGCGGTCGCGAACCGCAGCCGGGCCGGTCCGCGGCCCGGCTCCGGCGCGGTCCGGGTCCGGCCCACGGCCGAGACCTGGTCCCCGACCACGAACCGGTAGTGGTAGGTGGCCGCCGGGCGGAGCCCGCGCACGTCCACGTGCACCGTGTGGGCCGCCGTCGGGCGCGCCGTCACCACGCCCCTGCGGACGCTCCGCCGGAACCGCTCGTCGGAGGCGATCTCCCAGCGCACCGCGACGGGCCGGTCGGGCATGCCGCCACCGGGTTCGAGCGGGCGGGGCGCGAGCCGCGTCCAGAGCACGACGCCGTCCGGCAGGGGATCCCCGGAGGCGACCCCGAGAGTGAACATCCCCCCGGGCACCGTGCGCCGCCGGAACTGTCCGGTCGGGACCGCGGACGTTCTCCCGTCGGCGCTGAGCAACACCGGGGCGAGCAGACCGGCGGCCAGGAAACGCCGCCGCGGAACCGGATACGACAGTGGCACGCGTCCACTGTGTCAGGTGGGCCGGCGAACACCGGATGAACACCCGGGGCGCGGTCGACAGTGGTCCCTACCCTGCAATCGTGCTGGACAACCTCGGCCAGAACGTCTTCGGTTTCCTGCAGGTCCTCGCCGCGATCGGCTCGATCATCACCGCCGTCGGTCTGCTCGGGGACTGGCTCCGCAACCGCCGGAAGAAGCAGCTCAACTACCGGGTCCACTGGAACGGGCCGATGACCCACGCGGCCGGCCAGCCGTTCGACCCCAAGCTGGAGGTCAGCTACGCCGGCACCGCGGTCACCCTGCCGGAGATCGCGGTGATCCGGGTGGCGAACACCGGCGCCGACCTGAAGGCGTCAGATTTCCACCACCGGGTGCTGATCCGCTTCCCCGGCCGGGTGATCCAGACCGCGACTGCGGCCAGCGAGCCGGAGGACCTCGCGACCGACTTCGGGGACTTCTCCGGCTGGGGCCGGCCGGACGCCTCGTCGTTCCTCGTCCCGGCGGTCGCGCTCGAGCACAACGACAAGTACCGGCTCTCGGTCCTGCTCGACGGGCCGCCCGGCGAGGTCGAGGCCAGCTGGACGGGCGGAAAGCTGGTGCCGGAGAAGGCTCGGGTACGCCCCCGCCGGACCGCGCTGGCTCTCGGCGGGGCGACGCTCGCGCTGCTCGGCCTGAGCGCCGGCCTGTACCTGGTGCCCGACCGGCCGACGGCGCCGACCGTCATGGCGGTCACCTGCCACAGCGGCACGATGACCGTCGACGGGTCGACCGCGGTGAGGCCCGCGCTCACCCGGCTGGCCGCCGTGTTCGCCGCCCGGTGCCGGGCCGCCCACCCGGACGCCGACCCGCAGATCGTCGTCAACGAGAGCTCCAGCGGCGAGGCGCTGCGGGAGCTGATCACGCTCGGCCAGCGGTCGACCGACCAGGTCGTCCGCCGGACCCGGATGGTCATGTACGACGGGGCGGCCGCCGATCCCGACCAGGTGCTGGCCCGGCACACGCTCGGCATCGGCGTCTTCGGGCTCGTCGCCCACGAGGGAGCGATCCCCGACCGGGGGCTCTCGGTCGGCCAGATCCGGACGCTCTGGAACGGCCAGGCGTCGACGTTCAGCGTCGTCGGCGGCTCGGGCCAGCGGGTCCGGCTGGTGAGCAGGCAGGACGGCTCGGGGACGCGGGCGGCGTTCGAGCGTCAGGTGCTGGCCGGGACGACGAAGGCGAAGGTCACGTCGAGCAACTGTGCCGACCAGGATCCCGGGCAGACCGCCGACTACGTGCACTGCGTCCAGATGACCACCGAGTCGGTGCTGTCGACCGTCGACTCGCTGGACGGCGCGATCGGGTACGCCGACGTCCACCTGGCCCGCAACTACCGGCACGTCCAGGTGCTCAACATCAACGGTCACGGACCGGGGGAGCAGGACATCGCCGCCGAGGCGTACCGGTTCTGGGCGGTGGAGAACCTGTACACGTTCGGCGAGCCGCCGGAGGGAACGGTGCTGAAGGACTTCCTGACGTTCGTCGCCGGTGACGGGGCCCGGGGCCTGCTGACCAAGGAGTTCGGCTACCTGCCGTGCAGCCGTTTCAGCAACGACGAGGCGGCCAAGGCCTGTGCGTCGAAGTAGCCCCCGTTCGGGGGGCAGCGCCGGCAGGGTGGGTTCCGTAGCATGCGGCGGGTGCCGCGTCTCCTCTTCTTCCGGCACGAGGCGGTCCGCGCGGTCCTCTGCGCGCTGGCGTCCGCGGCGCTGGTTCTGTACTTCGGCGCGCCCTACTGGCGCGACCACCCGGTCCACGGGGCGGTGGCCTCGCTGGCCTGCGGCGGGTTCGCCGCCTCGGGGGCGCTGCTCGCCACCGGCGGACGCCGCCGCCGGCTGACCGGCTGGCTGCTGCTCGCGGCCGCGTTCTGCTGGCCACTGGCCTGGCTCGTCTCCCGCGACTCCGGGCTCGGCCCGTCGATCTCGTTCTTCGGGCTGTACGGCTTCTTCGTGCTGTTCGGCACCGCGATCCTGTCGTATCCGGCCGGGCGGCTGCGCGGCCGGGCCGACTGGGCCTGGGTCATCGCCGCCGCGATCACGCTGGTCGGCGGCGAGGTCGTGTTCCAGATCTTCACCGAGCCGGAGTGGGCCGGGCTGCCGCCGACCGTGACCTGGCCGAGCGGGCCGCCGATCCGCGCGGTCTGGGACGTCGGCACCCGCCTGCAGGCGGCCGGGCAGATCGTGCTCGCGCTCTGGTTCGCCGGGCTGCTCTGGCGCCGCTCGCGCTGGCTGTCCAACCTCGACCGCCGGATCGCGATCCCGGTCCAGGTCACCGCGGCCGCGCTGGGGCTGATCCCGTCGATCCAGGCCGCGGTCGACCCGTCGACCTGGACCGACCTCGAGCAGCTGCAGTCGTTCTACTTCACCGAGGGCGTGATCGCGCTGGTGGTGGCCGTCGCGCTGGTCTCCGGCGCGCTGCGCGACCGGTGGTGGGAGCTGAGCGCGCCGCACCGCGTCGTCCGGATCACCTCGTCCGGCACGTCGGTCGCGACCGTGCGGATCGCGCTCGCCGACGCGCTCCGCGACGGCTCGCTCCGGCTGTACTTCTGGGCTCCGTCCGAGGACGGCTGGGTCGACGTCCGCGGCCGGCCCGCGCTTCCCGGGCACACGACCGCCGTCGAGGGTGACGACGAGCGGTGGCGGATCGCGATCTCTGGCGGCCAGCACCCGCTGGCCATCGTCGACGTCGACGGTTCGCTGCGCCGCCGTCCCCTGCTGGTGGACGCCGTCCTGCGGGCCGGGGGGCAGGCGCTGCTCACCGCGCAGTTGCAGGCCGCGGCCAGCGCGAACCTCGCGCAGATCCTGGCCGCCCGGGCCCGGCTGGAAGAGAAGCGGCTGGCCGAGCGTCAGCGGCTCGAACAGGAGCTGCACGACGGCGCCCAGCGCCGGCTCGGCGACCTGGCGCGCCGGCTCGAGGGCCTGACCGGCGACGCGTCCGACCCGGCGGTGGGGTCGGTGGCCGGCGAGTGCCGGGACGAGGTGCTGGCCACGGTCGGTGAGCTCGACGCGCTCGCGCACGGGCTGCTGCCGGCCGCGCTGCGCGAGAAAGGCCTGCACGGGGCGCTGGCGGCGGTCGCGGCCCGGCTCGGGCTGACCGTGCGGCTGCTGGTGGTGCCCGGGAGGTATCCGGCCGCGATCGAGGCGACGCTGTACTTCGCGGTCTGCGAGGGCCTGACCAACGTCGCCAAGTACGCCCCCGGCGCGAGCGTGCGCGTGGAGGTGACGCTGGCCGACCACTGGCTCCGCGCGGTCGTCGTCGACGACGGCCCGGGCGGCGCGCACCCCAAGCCCGGCGGTGGACTGGCGGGCATCGAGCGACGAGCCCGGGTCCTGTCCGGACGGGCCACGGTGGAGAGCCGGCCCGGCGCCGGCACCCGCCTCGCCGTCGCGCTGCCCCTGGACACCGCGTTGGTGGCCTCCTAGAGCGCGGTGCCGCCGGGTGCCCCGGACAGGTCGGGCGGGCCCTCCAGCTCCACCCCCGGCCGGTCGGTCTCGACGACGAAGCGGGCGGCGTCGCGGGCCGCGCCGGCGGACGGGTCGGTGACGCTGTCGACCACCCGGAGACGGACGCAGAGCTCGCCCGGGGTGAGGTCGGCCAGCAGGTAGCCCCGCTGGTTGTCGAGGTAGCGGCAGTGCGGGTTCTCGTTCTGCAGGACCGCCCGCTCGGCCCAGAAGCGAGCCACGTCCGGGTCGCCGCCCGAGGTGATCGACGTGGCGACGAACTCGGGCGCCACCACCGGAGCCCCCTCGGCGCGGAAGTCGGTCTTCAGCTCGTTGATCCAGGTCGCGTGCTGGTCGCCGGTGAGGACGACCGGGTTGCGGGTCGCTCCACTGCCCAGGAATTCCAGCAGGCGCCGCCGCTGGGCGACGTACCCGTCCCAGCCGTCGAAGCTGTACTTCTCGCCCGGCCCGGGCTTGCTGTCGCCGGCCGCGACCATCACCTGGTTCGCCAGCAGGTTCCACCGCGCGCCCGACCCGGCCAGCCCGCGGACCAGCCAGGACTCCTGGGGATCGCCGGTCATCGTCCGCCAGGGTTCCCGGGCCTGGGCGATCGTCGTCGGGTGCGGGGAGCGGTACGACCGGGTGTCGAGGACGTGCACGGTGGCCAGGTCGCCGAAGGACAGACGCCGGAACAGCCGCCCCCGGGGTCCGACCCGGATCGGCAGGTGCTCGGCGTAGGCCCGCAAGGCGGCCGCCTTCCGGGCCGGAAACGGGACCCTCTCGACGGCGCGAGGGTCGGCCGGCAGGTCACCCGTCCAGTTGTCGTCGACGTCGTGGTCGTCGATCGAGACGATCCAGGGCGCGGCCGCGTGCATCCTCGCCAGGTCGGGATCCGTGCGGTACTGGGCGTGCCGGATCCGGTACTCGTCCAGCGTGTACGGCTGGCCGGTGCCGGCGTGCTCGCGCACCAGCCCGGGCCAGGGCGCCGACTCGTAGATGTAGTCGCCGAGCCAGAGCACGAAGTCGAGGTCCTCGGCGGCCATCGAGCGGTACGCGGTGTAGAACCCGTCCTGCCAGTTCTGACAGGACGCGGTCGTGAACCGCAGCCGGCGCGGGGACGCCCCCGGCGCCGGGGCGGTGCGGGTCCGCCCGGTCGGCGAGACCTGGCTCCCGACCCGGAACCGGTAGAAGTAGTCGCGCGCGGCGCCCAGCCCCCGGACGTCCACGTGGAGCGTATGAGCGTTCGAGGCGCGCGCCACCGCCGTGCCGGACCGGACGACGCGGCGGAACCGCTCGTCGTCGGCGACTTCCCAGCGGACCTCGACCGGCGACGCACCCATCCCACCGCCGGCCTCGAGCGGACGGGGAGCGAGCCGGGTCCAGAGCAGCACGCCGTCGGGCAACGGGTCGCCGGACGCGACGCCGAGCGTGAACACATCGGCGGGGACCGAGCCCCGGGAGGGGATCAGCAGAACGGCGGCGGTCGATCGCAGGAACGTGCGGCGGGAGAGCATCGGCGCCCCCGGAGTGCGTCGTTACCTGTCCGTGACCTCAGTGTCGGTCTTGCGTACCGCCGGGAGCAAGACCTCGTCGATGATCGACACGAGGAACTCCCGGTCGACCGCCTGCCGCATGATCATCGTGCGGTAGAACACCATCGACGCGCTGACCATGGCGAGCATCTCGATGTCGCAGTCGGCGCGGATCTCGCCGCGGTCGATCGCCCGGCGCATCAGGACGCGGTTGGCCGCGGCGCGGGGCTCCACCATCGCGGCCCGCAGCGCCTCGCCGAGCTCGGGGGAGCGGTCGAGCATCGAGACGACGCCGGACATGATCCGGATCTTCTTCTGCGCGTCCTCGATCGTCGGCGGGCGCATCATCGCGAGCAGGTCGCCGCGGAGCGTGCCGGTGTCGGGGAGGTTCTCGTAGCTGTCTTTCTTCAGGCAGCCGACCGCGTCGATGACCAGCTCGGCCTTGGACGGCCAGCGCCGGTAGAGCGTGGCCTTGCCGGCCTTGGCCCGGGCGGCGACCTGGTCGATCGTCATGCAGTCGTAGCCGTTCTCGGCCAGGACCTCGATCGCGGCGTCGAGGATCTCCGGGTCGCGGGTGTGGTCGCGCTTGCGGCCCGGCTTGGTGACGGGTGCGGCGGACGTCATCGTTCGCGCCCCCTCTCTGTGACTGTGGTCTGCCACGGTACTGGAAGGTTTCGGAACTTTCCAGTTTCGAAACTGGCGAGTTCCGTATATGGTTCGTTGCATGACTACGGCAACTATCGCGCCGCCTACCGAGGCGGCATCCTCCCGGCGCTGGTGGGCGCTGGTCACCGTGGGGCTGGCTCAGCTCATGGTGGTGCTCGACGCCACGGTGGTGAACATCGCGCTGCCGTCGGCCCAGGCCGACCTCGGCTTCTCCGACGGCAACCGGCAGTGGGTCATCACCGCCTACTCGCTCGCGTTCGCCAGCCTCCTGCTGCTCGGCGGTCGCATCTCTGACCTCATCGGCCGCAAGCGGACGTTCATCGTCGCGCTGGTCGGCTTCGCCCTCGCGTCGGCCCTCGGGGGCGCGGCGCAGAACTTCGGGTCGCTCGTCGGTGCCCGGGCCCTGCAGGGCGTGTTCGGCGCGCTGCTGGCCCCGACCGCGCTCGCGGTGCTGACCACCACGTTCACGATTCCCCGCGAGCGCTCCCGCGCGTTCGGCGTCTTCGGCGCGGTCGCCGCGGCCGGCGGCGCGATCGGCCTGCTGCTCGGTGGCGTGCTGACCGAGACGCTGAGCTGGCGCTGGACCCTTTACATCAACGCGTTCATCGCGGTGATCGCGGTCGTCGGCGCGCTCGTCTTCATCGAGACGCACGTGCGCACCGGCCCGCGCCCGAAGCTCGACGTGCCCGGCACGCTGCTGGTCTCGGGCGCGCTCTTCACGCTGGTCTACGGCTTCTCGAACGCCGAGACCGACGGCTGGAGCTCGGTCTGGACCTGGGGCATGCTCGTCGTCTCGGCCGTCCTGTTCACCGGATTCGTCCTCTGGCAGCGCCGGGCCTCGCACCCGCTGCTGCCGCTCGGCATCATCCTGCAGCGCAACCGCGGTGCCGCCTACCTTTCGGTGCTGATCGCCGCGACCGGCATGTTCGGCGTCTTCCTGTTCGTCACGTACTACCTGCAGGGCACGCTCGGCTACTCGCCGATCAAGACCGGTCTGGCCTTCCTGCCGATGGTCGTCGGGCTGGCGATCGCCGCGCAGCTCTCGACCAACATCTGGGTCCCGCGGTTCGGGCCGAAGATCGTGGTGCCGATCGGCCTCACGCTCGGTGGCCTGGCCATGGTCGCGCTGACCCGGCTCGGCGTGCACAGCACGTACGCGTCGGACCTGCTCGGCCCGCTGGTCGTGCTGGGGCTCGCGATGGGCACGACGATGCCGGCCGCGATGCAGACCGCGACGCTCGGCGTCGAGCGGCACTTCGCCGGGGTGGCGTCGGCCATGGTGAACACGTCGCAGCAGGTCGGTGGCTCGATCGGCACCGCGCTGCTGAACACGCTGGCGGCCACCGCGGCGACGAACTACCTGGCCTCGCACGGTCCGGTGACCCCGGGGTCGGCGGCCGAGGCGGCCGTCCACAGCTACGCGACCGCGTACGCCTGGGGTGCCGGGTTCTTCTTCGCCGGTGCGGTGATGGCCGCGCTCCTGTTCCGGCGCCGTCCGGCGACGGACACCGTCGCCGACCCGGCGGTGGCTCCGGCCGGTGAACCGGTTCCGGTCGTCGCCCACTGATCCACCCCGTCGTCCCCGGGCCGCCTCGGCGGCCCGGGGACGACGTGCGTTCAGGCGTCCCTCCGGGTGAGGACGAGCGTCCCGAGCATCAGTGCCCCCACCGCCCACAGGCCGACGACTCCCAGCCCGGCCCACGGGGCGATCGGCAGCGCGGCCAGGTCTCTCGTCGCCTGGACGGCCAGGCCGGCGTCGGCCGGCGTGAACTGGTGGAGGTGGCGCCGCCAGACCGGGTCCGGTACCAGGGCGGCGACGATCGGCGCGGCGTACAGCAGCCCGAGCACCAGCCCGGTCGCGCCGGCCGAGCTGCGGGTCACCGCGGTGGCCCCGAGCCCGAGCAGCGCGATCAGCACCAGGTAGAGGACGGACCCGGCCACCGGCCGGGCCACCGCATCCGGCAGGTCCGGGCCGAGGAGCGCCCGGCCGCCCAGGTACGACACCCCGATCCCGGCCGCGCCGGCCGCCGCGACGCATCCCGCGGCCAGCACCGCCTTGGCGGCCAGGACCCGGGCCCGGCCGGGCATCGCGGCGAACGTGACCATGATCATCCCGGTGCTGTACTCCCCGCCGAGGACGCCGACCGCGAACAGCGCGGCCACGGCCTGGCCGAGTTGGATCCCGGTGAGCGCGAGTTTCATCGTGTCGGTCGCGCACGGGCAGGTCACCGACGCGGACGCGACGAGGCTGAGGCCGCTGGTGGTGAGGACCAGGGCGGGCAACGACCAGGGGGTGGCCGGGGCGGTGCGCAGCTTGGTCCACTCGGCGTGGAGTGCCTCTTTCACGCGTCCCTCTTCCGGACGAGCACGACGGCCAGCGCGAACGCGGCCGCGGCCCAGGCGGCGAGGACGGCCAGGCCGGCCCAGGGCGGCAGCGGGAAGTAGCCGTTCGGCGGCGTGTAGAGGTTGTCGACCTGCGCGTACTGCACCGCGCTCTGCTGGATCGCGAACGCGGCCGACGGCGTGATCCGCAGCACCCACCGGGACGCCCCGGACGGCAGCACGGTCATCGCCAGCAGGTACGGCAGCACGGTGAGCGCGAGCACGACGACCAGCGCCGGCGCCGACCGTCGCAGCGCGGCCCCGACGGCCAGCGCCAGCACCGCGCAGAGCGCCAGCAGCAGCGCGGTCCCGGCGATCAGCCGGAGCTCGGTCGAGGCCGGCACCGGGTTGACGTAGACCCCGTTGCCGCGCAGCATCGCCCGCCCGGCCGTCACCGCGATCGCCGCGGCCACCGCCCCGAGCACCGCCGAGACCCCGGCCAGCACCAGCGCCTTGGCCGCGAGCACCCGGGCGCGGATCGGCGTCGCGGTGAACGTGGTGCCGATCAGCCCGCGCCGGTACTCGGCCGTGACGAACAGTGCGCCCAGCCCGACCAGCAGGATCAGCCCGACGAACGTCCCGGCCAGGGTCTGGGTGAGGCTGGTGCCGAGCCCGTTGACGCCGGAGACCGCGGGGGCGATGTCACCGGAGCCGCTCAGCGTGAAGACGCCGCCGGCCTCGCGGCCGGTCGATTCCGGGCCCGGAGCCCCGGCCCGGGTGCCGTCCTGGGGGGCGTCCGCCTGGTCGTCGTCGGTCGGGAGGCCACCCACCGGACCGGTGCGCCACCGGGCGTCGGACGTGGAGCCCCGCAGGGCGACGGAGTCGAAGACCGCGGTCGCCGACGACGGGCCACCGAAGGCGCCCGCGGTGCCGAACACCTGGGTCGACACCGCGCTGAACTGGGGCGACGTGGTGAACAGGCCGGCCTCGACGGAGTCCGGCAGACCCGGCACGGATGCGGAGCCGACCGCGCGCCAGGTGGAGCCGTCGGCCGACGCGGCCGCGTCGACGCGGTCCCCGGACCGGGTCAGCCGCAGCCACCGGACGTCCCCGGCCGGGCCCGGGACGTCGTGCACGAAGTCGTACTGGAAGCGGACGCCGTGCCCGCCGGTGAGCATCACCGCCGCGTACGAGGACCCGGGGTCGGTGCCGTCCTTGAGGATCAGCCCGGCCTTGGCCCAGGGGACGAGCCGGCGGTCGGGCGGGCCGTTCTCGGCCGGGCGCTCGCCGGTGAACGCGGTGATCCGGGCGGTGATAGTGCCGTCGCCGGTCAGCGTGCGGTGGGTGAACTGGAACGTGTCGGTGACCTCCTGACCCTCCGGGCCGCGGGGGAGCGCGCACTCGTCGCCGCAGGTGCCGGCCAGGCCCGGCATCACCGCGAACCCCACGATCAGCGCGGCGGCCACCAGCGCGGCGGCGACCCAGGCCGGGATCGTGCGGAACTTCGTCCACTCGGAGCGCAGCAGCGGCCTCATCGGGTCTCGTCCGAGGTCCGGAACTCGACCGCGCCGCGGGTGAGGTCCACGTAGGCCTGTTCGAGCGTGCCGTGGACGGCGAGCAGGTCGGGCAGCGGGGCGTCGGCGAGGACCCGGCCGCGCCCGATGACGACGAGGTGGTGCGCGGTGTCCTGGAGCTCGCCCATCAGGTGGCTGGAGACGAGGACCGCCCGGCCCTCGGCGGCCAGCGACGTCAGGAACCCGCGCATCCAGATGATGCCGTCCGGGTCCATGCCGTTGAACGGCTCGTCGAGCATGAGCGTCGGCGGGTCGGCGAGCAGGGCGGCGGCGATCCCGAGTCGCTGGCGCATGCCGAGCGAGAAGCCGCCCGCGCGCCGGTTCCGCACCGCGGTGAGGCCGGTGAGCTCGAGGACCCGGTCGACGTCCTTTCCGCCGAGCGCCTGCGAGTGGGCGAGCCAGAGCAGGTGGTTGCGGGCGGTGCGGCTGGGCTGGAGGGCGGCCGCGTCGAGCAGCGAGCCGAGCTTGGTCATCGGGCGGGGGATCGAACGGTAGGGCGCGCCGTCGACCAGCGCGGTGCCTTCGTCGGCCGCGTCCAGGCCGAGGATCACCCGCATCGTCGTCGACTTCCCGGCCCCGTTGGGCCCGACGAACCCGGTCACCCGGCCCGGTTGGACGGTGAACGTCAGTCCGTCCAGGGCGACGGTGGACCCGAACCTCTTGCGGATTCCGTGGACTTCGATCGTCATGCCCTGGGGTCTACGCGGCGGGCGGTGTCACGGCGGTGTCGTGCTTTGACACCGCGACGACACTCGGCGGCTGGCATCGTGACGACGGTGAGAGTGCTGGTCGTGGAGGACTTCGAGATCCTGGCCCGGACGCTGGGCGCCGGTCTGCGGCGGGAGGGGTTCGCGGTCGACGTCGTCCTCGACGGGGCGGTCGCGCTGGAGCACCTGGCCGTGACCGGCTACGACGTGGTGGTGCTCGACCGGGATCTGCCCGCGGTGCACGGCGACGACGTGTGCCGGCGGATCGCGTCGGACCATCCGTCGTGCCGGGTGCTGATGCTGACCGCGGCCTCGACGGTCCGGCAGCGGGTGGAGGGGCTCGGCCTGGGGGCCGACGACTACCTGCCCAAGCCGTTCGACTTCGCCGAGCTGGTGGCCCGGGTCCGGGCGCTCGGGCGGCGGCCGGGCTCGGGTCTGCCGCCGATCCTGTCGCAGGGGGATCTGGTGCTGGATCCGAACACCCGGGTCGCGACCCGGGGCGGCCGGCGGCTGACGCTGACGCCGAAGGAGTTCGCGGTGCTGGAGTACCTGTTGTCCTCGGCGGAGCGGGTGGTGCCGGCGGAGGAACTGCTCGAGCACGTGTGGGACGAGGCCGCGGACCCGTTCACGACCGCGGTGAAGACCACGATCAAGCGATTGCGGACGAAGCTGGGCGAGCCGCCGGTGATTCTGACGGTGCGGGGTGGCGGGTATCGGGTGGGCTCGACGTGAGGGGGCTGCGGGCGCAGTTGACGGTGTTGTACGCGGGGGCGTTCGTGCTGTGCGGGGGAGCGGTGCTCAGCGTTGCTCTGCTGAGGTCGGGGTCCACGTCGCCGGTGGGTGGGGCGGGTGCGCCGGGCGGCATCGGCGGGCCGGCCGGGGTGGGCGGGCCCGGCGGGGGGCCGGGGCCGGGGCCGTCGGAGGCGGAGGTGGCGGCCCGGCACGATCTGATCGTCACGTCGTTGGTCGGTTTCGCGGTGATGGCCGTGGTCGCGGTCGTGCTCGGCTGGCTGATCGCCGGCCGGTTCCTCCGTCCTCTGCGGACGATCACCGCGACCGCGCAGGACATCTCGGCCTCGAACCTGCACCGCCGCCTCGGCGTGACCGGCCGGGACGACGAGTTCCACCAGCTCGCCGGCGTCCTCGACGACCTGTTCGCGCGGCTCGAGGCGTCGTTCGACGCCCAGCGGAGGTTCGTCGCGAACGCGTCCCACGAGCTGCGGACGCCCCTGACCGCGGAACGGACGCTCCTCCAGGTGGCGCTGGCCGACCCGGACGCCTCGGCCGCGACGCTGCGGACGGCCTGCCAGGAGGTACTGGCCCTGGGCGAGTCGCAGGCCCGCTTGATCGACGCGTTGCTGACGCTGGCGAGCTCGGAGTCGGGGGTGCAGGAGTCGTCGGTGCTCGAGCTGGATTCCGTGGTGTCGTCGGTTCTGTCGGCGTTTCCTGAGGTAGATCGGGAGCTGGGATCGGCGGTTCTGCGCGGAGACGTGGATCTCGTGGAGAGCCTGGTGCAGAACCTGGTGGGGAACGCGGTACGGCACAACGTGGCCGGGGGGTGGGTTCGCGTCACGACCGGGGCGGTGGACGGCCGGGCGGTGCTGACCGTGAGCAACTCGGGGCCGGTGATCCCGCCGTCGGAGGTCGCGCGGTTGCTCGAGCCGTTCCAGCAGCTCGACGGCCCGCGCCTGCGCTCGGGCGGCGGTCACGGCCTGGGACTTCCGATCGTCCGCGCGATCGCCGACGCCCATCGCGCCGAGCTCGGGGTCGCCCCCCGCCCGACCGGCGGCCTGACCGTGACCGTCACCTTCCCGGATCCGGCCCGCGCCTGACCGATCGACCCTCCGCCCTCGCCGACAGCTTCTCCCAGTTCGAGGACGCGATCGCTTCCTTCTCCGACGTCGTGAACGGCGCGTCTTCGAGGAACGTGCGGGCTACTCCGTGGCTGGTGTCGACGAACGGGAAGCCGCCCGGGCGGGTGTCGTACGTGTACGGATAGTCGGTGGAGTAGAGCATCCTCGCGGGCGTCATCACCTCGGCGGTCCAGCGCAGGTACCGCTCACTCACGGTTCCGCTGCCGGCGACCCAGAAGTTCTGCCGGAAATAGTCGAGCAGGGGCCGTTGGAGGCCACCGGCCTCGGCGAAATACCCGGTGTGATCGAGGAAGAACAGGACGATCTCGCCCCAGTGGCCGGCGATCACCTGCAGCTCCGGGTGCCGGTCGAACACCCCCGAGAAGATCATCCGCAGGTACTGGATACCCAGGTCGTAGTACCAGCCGATCGCCGGGCCGGCCAGGGCCGTCCCGATCGGACCGATGTTCGCGTAGTAGCTCTCGACCACCGGGGCGGCCGGCATCTGCGGGTGGAAATGCAGCGGCACGCGGAGCCGCGACGCGGCCTCGTAGATCACGTCGAAGTCGGGGTGATCGGCGAGCCGGTCTCCCGTCCGGCCGTAGAGCATCGCGCCCTTCAGGCCGAGTTGGTTCACGGCCCGCTCCAGTTCGACGGCCGCGGCCTCCGGATTCGGGGTCGGCAGAACGGCGAACGCCTGGAAGCGGTCGGGTCGCGCCGCGACGATCTCGGCCAGCTGATCGTTGACCTCGCGGGCCACGGCGATCGCGTCCGCGGGCGCGAGAACCTGCACGCCGGGCTGGGTCAGGGACAGCACCTGGACGTCGACGCCCTGGTCGTCCATGTCGGCGATCCGTAGGTCGGCCACATCACGCATCCGGCGCGCGAGCAGTGAGTCGCCGAACCCCAGGTTCGCGGTCTGCGGTAACCCCGCTCGCGCCCAGGCCTCTCGCGCCGACGGCAGCGACACGTGCTCTTCCAATCCCACGAATTGCATCGGTGTTCCCATCGAGATGACATCGCTGATGCCACCAGAAGTATCACTGATGGCATCGGTGATGCAACCGCTGTTACGATCGCCCCGTGAGCAAGAAGGAGCCGCTGCGTCAGCGCATCGTCGAGGTCACGCTCGGCCTGCTCGCCTCGGGCGGACGATCGGCGGTCACGACCCGCGCGGTGGCCGCCGCCGCCGAGACCCAGCCGCACTCGATCTACCGGCTGTTCGGCGACATGGACGGGCTCCTGGACGCGGTGGCCGGGCACGGCTTCCAGGTCTTCCTCGATCGGAAGAGCGGCCGGGAGCCGCTGGCCGACCCGGTCGACGACCTTCGCCGCGGGTGGGACCTCGTCATCGAGTTCGCGGTGGCCGAGCCGGCGCTGTTCGCGCTGCTCTACGGCGAACCCGGCCGGGGTGCGCAGACCGAGGCGTTCCGGGCCGGGATCACGGTGCTGCGGAACATGATCGGCCGGGTCGCGGCCGGCGGCCGCCTCCGGGTGAGCGAATCGATGGCGGTCGCGGTGATCAACGCCTCGGCCCGCGGGGCCGCCCTGACCTGGCTCTCCACGCCTCCCGAGGACCGCGACGAGCAGTTCCTCGACATCATGCGGTCGCAGGCGATCGACGCTCTGGTGGGGCCGTCGGCCGCGCCGGCGACCGGCGGGCCGGCCTCGGCCGCCCGCGCGGTGCTCGCCTCGCTGCCGGGCCTGCCGGTCATCTCGGACGTCGAACGCCCGCTCTTCGCCGACTGGCTCCGCCGGGTCGCCGGCGACTGACGCGGTTGCACACCCCCAGCCGGCGAGGGTGGGCGGCCGGCCGACGCGGACGAGCGGGACGACACGGCGGTCACCACCGCGGGCCGGCCGCGGACGCGACCGGCCCGGCCGGGCTGGCGTGAGGCTAGAAGTCTTCGTCGAAGGAGACGGATCCTCCGACCGCGACCTGATACGCGGAGACGCGGCGCTCGAAGAAGTTCGAGAGCTCCTGGACGTCCTGCAGGTCCATGAACCCGAACGGGTTGCCCGAGCCGTACCGGGGCGGCAGGCCGAGCTGCCCGAGCCGGCGGTCGGCGACGTGCTGCAGGTACTCGCGGACGTCGGCCAGCGACAGGCCGGGGACGCCGCGGCCGACGAGGTCCTCGGCGAACTGGACCTCGCACTCGACGGCCTCGGCGACCATCTCGCCGACCTGGGCCGCGAGATCGTCGTCGAAGAGGCCGGGTTCCTCGCGCCGGACGGTCTCCACGACGTCGAACGCGAACGCCATGTGCATCGATTCGTCGCGGAACACCCAGTTCGTGCCGGACGCGAGGCCGTGCAGCAGGCCGCGCGAGCGGAGGAAGTAGACGTAGGCGAACGCGCCGTAGAAGAACAGGCCCTCGATGCAGGCGGCGAAGCAGATCAGGTTGAGCAGGAACGCGCGCCGGTCGTCGCGGGTGCGCAACGCGGTGAGGTCGCCGAGGGAGTCGATCCAGCGGAAGCAGAACTCGGCCTTCCGGGCGATCGACGGGATGTTCTCCACCGCGGCGAACGCTTCGAAGCGCTCCTGCTCGTCGGGGACGTAGGTGTCGAGCAGGTTCAGATAGAACTGGACGTGGACGGCCTCCTCGAACAGCTGCCTCGAGAGGTAGAGCCGCCCCTCCGGCGAGTTGACGTGCTGATACAGGTTGAGCACGAGGTTGTTGGCGACGATCGTGTCGCCGGTGGCGAAGAACGCGACGAGCCTCGAGACCAGGTGGCGCTCGGCGGCGCTCAGCGTGGCCAGGTCGGCGAGGTCGCTGTGCAGGTCGACCTCCTCGACGGTCCAGGTGTTCTTGATCGCGTCCCGGAAACGGTCGAAGAAGTGCGGGTAGCGCATGGGACGCAGGGTGAGGTCCATGCCGGGGTCGAGGAGCATTACTGGCAGGCCTCGCAGGACTCGGGGTTCTCGAGCGAGCAGGCTTCCGCGGTCACGGTCGCCTGCTGGATGCGGGTGGCCGGGCGGGAGCGCAGGTAGTACGTGCTCTTGAGGCCGGACTTCCAGGCGTAGCTGTACATCGAGGACAGTTTGCCGATCGTCGGCGAGGCCAGGAACAGGTTCAGCGACTGGGACTGGTCGACGAACGGGGCGCGGGCCGCGGCCAGGTCGATCAGCGCGCGCTGGGGCAGTTCCCAGGCGGTGCGGAAGACCCGTTTGACGTCGTCGGGCAGCTGGGGGAGGCCCTGGACCGAGCCGTCGGCCCGTTTGATCGCGTTCCGGACCTCGGCGGTCCACAGTCCGCGGGCCTTGAGTTCGCCGACCAGCGCGGTGTTGACCTGGAGGAACTCGCCGGACAGGGTCTCGCGCTTGAACAGGTTCGAGACCTGGGGCTCGATGCACTCGTAGCAGCCGGCGATGCTCGCGATCGTGGCCGTCGGGGCGATCGCGATCAGCAGCGCGTTGCGCAGGCCGGTGCGGGCGACCCGGGCCCGGAGCGCGTCCCAGCGGGGGCCGTGCGTCGGCACGCCCCACAGGTCGGGCTGCAGGTCGCCTCGGGCCGCGCGGGTGTCGGCGAAGGCCGGGTGGGCGCCGTGCTGCTCGGCCAGCCCGGCGGAGGTCTCCAGCGCGGTCAGGTAGATCTCCTCGGCTATTTTCCGCGAGAGGTCGCCGGCGCCGGCCGAGTCGAACGGGAGCCTCAGAGCGAAGAACACGTCCTGCAGGCCCATGACCCCGAGCCCGACCGGGCGCCAGCGCGGGTTGCTCCGGGCCGCCTCGGGCGTCGGGTAGTAGTTGATGTCGATGACGCGGTCGAGGAACGTGACCGCGGTGCGCACGGTCTCCCGCAGCCGGGCCCAGTCGAGGTCGGGCCCGTTCAGGTGCGCGGCCAGGTTCACCGAGCCGAGGTTGCAGACCGCGGTCTCATCGTCGCTGGAGACCTCGATGATCTCGGTGCACAGATTGGACAGGTGCACGACGTTGCCGGGCCTGGCCGTCTGATTGGCCAGGCGGTTGCTCGCGTCCTTGAACGTCATCCAGCCGTTGCCGGTCTGGGCCAGCGTCCGCATCATCTTGCCGTAGAGATCGCGGGCCTTGACCTGCCGCACGTACCGCTGCGCGGCTTCGGCGGCCTCGTAGGCGCGGTCGAAGTCCTCGCCCCACAGGTCGGGGAGTTCCGGGCACTCGTCCGGGTCGAACAGCGACCAGACGCCGTCGTCCTCGACCCGGCGCATGAACAGGTCGGGGATCCAGTTCGCCAGGTTGAGGTTGTGGGTGCGCCGGGCGTCCTCGCCGGTGTTGTCGCGCAGCTCGAGGAACTCCTCGACGTCGGGGTGCCACGGCTCGAGGTAGACGCAGGCCGCGCCCTTGCGGCGTCCGCCCTGGTTGACCGCGGCGACACTCGCGTCGAGCGTGCGCAGGAACGGGACGATGCCGTTGGACCGGCCGTTGGTGCCCCGGATCAGGGCACCCCGGCCGCGCACGCGGGAGAAGCCGATGCCGATGCCGCCGGCGAACTTGGAGAGGTTCGCCACCTGGGCGTAGCGCTGGTAGATCGAGTCGAGTTCGTCGCGTGGGGAGTCGACCAGGTAGCAGGACGACATCTGGGTGTGCCGGGTGCCGGAGTTGAACAAGGTAGGTGAGCTGGGCAGATAGGCGAGGCCGGCGATCAGCCGGTAGAAGTCCGTCGCTTCGGTCGCGGTGCGGGCCAGCCCGCAGGCGACCCGGAGCAGCCAGTACTGCGGGGTCTCCACCACGAGGCGGGCGTGCGGGTGGCGCAGCAGATAGCGGTCGGCCACCGTGCGGAGGCCGAAATACTCGAAGCGCAGATCGTTGGACTCGTCGATCGCGTCGTCGAGCTCCCGGGCGTGCGCGGACACGAACGCCGCGGTCTCGTCGCCGATCAGGCCCTCGGCGTGGCCGACGGCGATCGACCGGCTGAAGCTCGTGATGCCCTGCTCCCGCACCTCCCGGTGCAGGTGGGCGGCGAGCAGCCGGGCCGCCAGCCGGGAGTACTGCGGCTCCTCGCCGATCAGCTCGGCCGCGGTGCGGATCGTCAGCTGGTCCAGCTCGGCGGTGGTGGCTCCGTCGTACAGTCCGCGCAGCGTCCGGGTGGCGACCCGCGTCGGGTCGACGTCCGGCAGATCCTCGGCCCAGCGTTCGACGGTGTCGACGATCGTGCCGACGTCGATGGGCCCGTCTTTCCGGGCGGTGGGGGCCTCGGTGGTCGTCACACGTTCTCCTCGCGAGTGTGTCGTCGAGGTCCGGGCACGCGAGGGGAACGCCGGGCACGCGTCGGTGCGTGGTGGCGTCGGCCGTCCCGCGCGGCCTCGGACCGCCGGACCGTCCGGCCCGGCGCGCTGGCAGGTCTTCGGACTCGTGGGCGGTACTACTCGCTCCTACTGGCCGTCGCTTCCCAGGCTCGTGGAGCCCAGTGCGTGATGACGGCGGTCGTTCCCACTCACCGCTGCGGGGCAGTCCCGGATCTCCACCGGGTTCCCTGTTGCCACGACCGCCCTGGCGGGACGGTCGAACCAGCTGCGGTTGACACCATATCTAGGTCCGCCTCAGAAGTCACACACAACATCTCGTGTTTTTCTACGCCTGCTTGGCTCGGGTGGTCGCGTCCGCGACTGCCTGGGGTGCGGTCCGCCGGGGTCGTCCGCTCGTCCGCGTCGGTGGGCCGCCCACCCTCGCCGGCTGGGGGTGTGCAACGCGTCGGGTAGCGTCCGCGTTCGTGGAGGGCTGGGCGGGGGCGGCGGCCGGCTTCGCCGCCGGTCTGCTGATCGCGATCGTGACGACGCCGGTCGGCGTGTCCGGTGCGGTGTTCCTGCTGCCGGTCCAGCTGAGCGTCCTGCAGGTGCCGAGCCCGGCCGTGACCCCGACGAATCTGTTGTTCAACGTGGTGGCCGGTCCGGGGGCGCTGCTCCGCTACGCCCGGGCGGGTCAGCTGAACGGCCCGCTGACCCGTCGGCTGCTGGCCGGGACGGTGCCCGGCGTGGCCGTCGGGGCGACCGTCCGGGTGTTCCTGCTGCCCGGGGCGACCGTCTTCAAGCTCGTCGCGGCGGGTGTGCTGGTGCCGCTCGGAGTGTGGCTCTGCCTCCGCACGGTGCGGCCGTCGCCGCCGACGGACGCGCCCGTGCGCCGGGTGGCGCTGCTGGCGTTCGTCGTCGGTGTCGTCGGCGGGATCTACGGCATCGGCGGCGGGTCGATCATGGGCCCGATCCTGGTCGGCCGAGGCCAGCCGGTCTCGCTGGTGGCCCCGGCCGCGCTGGCCTCGACGTTCGCCGCGTCGCTGAGCGGCGCGCTGGTCTACGCCGGGCTGGCGCTGACGACCTCGGTGAGTGCGGCGCCGCACTGGACGCTGGGCCTGCTGGCCGGTCTGGGGGGCCTGGTCGGTGGATACGTGGGCGCGCTGGTGCAGCCGCGACTGCCCGAGAACGGTCTGCGACTCCTGCTGGGCGTCACTGCGACCGCGGTCGGCGTCCTCTACGCGGCCGAGTCGTGGCCGCGGCCTACGTGAAAGACTCTGGAGCAGTCGGCCGAGGTGGGCGAGAAGGACGGCGTCACCCTGACGGGCCCAGTCGGGCTGGAGAAGACGCTCGCGTAGGGCTCCGGCTGGGGCAACGTGGCCGCGCGCTACACGGCGGCGGTGTCGTGACCGCGGACCCGGGAGCCGCGGTGGGGGCCGCGACCGGCGCGGCCCAGCGGGCCGCCGGGGTGATCGCCGCGCGCCGGCGCGGCGCCGAGGCGCGGCTGGGGTCCTTTCCGGACGAGGCCGCCACGCGCATGACATCTGTCAGGGATGTGGGTGACAAGCGGTAGACGGGGCGGGGGCCCACGGTCCCTAGCGTTGTCCACATGGACACGAACGATTCCCCGGCCTACACCGGCAAGAACGGCGCGCGGTGGTACGTCTCGCTGTTGGGCGGCACCAAGCGGCGCGGCCGCTGGCCGGTGCCCACGGACATGCGCGTGCTCGGCACGCTCGGCGGCGCCAACCTCGACCTCTGCGAGACCGACCTGCCGCCCGGGCCGCTGACGCTGACCAAGGTGAGCCTGATCGGCGGGGTGTCGCTCCGGGTGCCCGCCAACGTCGAGGTCGAGGCGGAGGGTGTGCGCATCTTCGGCGGCGTCCGGATCGAGCCGGGCGCGGCGACCGGGCCGGACACCGTGCGGCTGAAGGTGCGCGAGTACAGCCTCATCGGCGGGGTGCACGTCCAGCGGGGCTGAGGGTTACAGACCGACCTTGCCGGTGGACCAGTAGGGCTTGGTGGTGATCGCGCGACGGGGCACGCGGCCGGTGTCGGCGAGGAGTCGGCGCTGCCGCTGGATCGACTGGGCGTGGCCGAGCAGTATCGCCCCGTCGAACGCGTCGTCCGTGTGTTCCAGGCAGTCCCGCAGGGGGTCGCCCGGTGAGGCCCCGGCCGGAACGAACCGGTGGCGGGGCCACCGAGGCGTCGAGGGTGCCGAGCGAACAGAGGTCCCCGAGGTACAACCGCCGCCCCGCGACCTCCCGTAAGCCCCGATGCCGCCCGGCCCACACCGAGACCGAGGTTGAGGCGCACAGGGTGCGTAGCCAAGCCTTCTGGGGGGAGCGGGCCAGCGAGCGCTCGGATTCACAGTGGCGGTCGGAGGACGCCCCCGGCTTACCCGGGATCCCGGCCAACCGCTCCGGGCCGAGGCGCCGACAGGCGGCCCACCCCGGTAGCGCTAGCGCACACCGGGCGCCGGGCTCACGTCCGCGCCACCGGCCGTCGCCGGATCTACCTCAGCGGCCTCCGAGCCGACGCCGACCCACCCAAGACCATGAAGAACCCGAACTGCCTCACGCACCCACGTGAATCCCCGGCCGCCGCAACGGATCGGGCTCGGCTTCGCGCAGAATCTCCCGGGTCACCGGCGCCGTATCGCCCCGCCCCAACAGGAAATACCGAACCATGTGCACCAGCGGACTCCCCTCGGCCCAGGCGAAATAGCAGTGCGGCCGCACGCCGGTCGTGTCCCGCAGAGCGAGCAGGATCGCCGCGATCGCGTTCGGCGCGGCCGGTGCGGCGGCCCGCAACACGCGATGCCCCTCGACCTCCACACCGTGCACCGCCAGCGTGTCGCTGAAGCTCGACGGATCGATCACGTCGATCTCCAGGAAGATCACGTCCGCGCTGCCCGGCACCGGGTTGTCGCCGCGCTGCTCGCGCTCCTTCTCCGTGTACTCGGCGCCGTCGCCGGCCTGGCGACGGTTCGCGATCAGGTTGATCCGGCCGTCGTGGGCGAGCGTGTCGGTGACGAACTGCCGGGCGGTGTCGTCGAACGTGATGCGGTCGGCCCGCAGCTCGGTCGTGCGCGACACCCGGGAGATCAGCGAGATCACGATGATGCCGGCGATGAACAGGCCCGAGATCGCCAGCCCGTCGGGCTTCTCGATGACGTTGTCGACCAGCGCGTAGAGCAGCACCGCGGTGAGCACCCCGAACCCGACCCCGGGCAGGCGCTGCCGCCGCCGCACCGCCGACGCGGTGACCGCGAACGAACCCGACACCATCATCGCCAGGATGCCGGTCGCGTACGCACCGGCCTGCGCGTCGACGTCGGCGCCGAACGCGATCGTGATCAGGACGCTGATCGCGGTGTAGACGAGCACGACCGGCCGCACCGCCCGGCCCCACTCCGGCGCCATGCCGTACCCGGGCAGGTAGCGCGGCACGATGTTCACCAGACCGGCCATCGCCGACGCACCGGCGAACCACAGGATCAGCACCGTGCTCACGTCGTAGACGGTGCCGAACGCCTCGCCGAGCTTCTCGTGCGCCAGCCAGGCCAGCGCGCGCCCGTTCGCCGCCCCGCCCTCGTCGAACTCGGCCTCCGGAATCAGGATCGTCGTCACGAAGCTGCTGGCCAGCAGGTACACGCTCATGATCAGCGCGGCGGAGGTCAAGAGCTTGCGGGCGTTGCGGATCCGCGACCGCAGCCGCTGCTCCGGATCGCTCCCGTCCGCGGCGATCAGCGGCATCATGCTGACCCCGGTCTCGAACCCCGACAGGCCCAGCACGAGCGCCGGGAACGCCAGCACCGCCGGGACGGCCAGGTCCGCGAACGCGTTCCCGCTCCCGTCGGTCAGCCGGCTCGTCCACGTCGACCAGGCCCCGTCCGTCGTGACGACGTCCACCAGACCGACGACGACGATGACGGCGTTGAGCCCGAGGAACGTCGCCACCAGAGGGATCGCGACGCTGACGGCCTCGCTGAAGCCGAGCAGGAACACCCCACCGAGGATCAGCAGCAGCACGACGGTGAGCGCGACCGCGTGCCCGTGCAGCGCGTCGGGCACGTGCGGGTTTTCCAGGACGTGCAGGCTGGCGTCCGCGCCGGACAGCGTGATCGTGATGATCCACGACGTGCAGACGAACCCGAGCAGGATCAGCACGAAGATCTTGCCGCGCCAGAACGGCAGCAGCTCCTCGAGCATCGCCACCGACCCCGCGCCGTGCGGGCTCTCCTTGGCCACGCGCCGGTACATCGGCAGCATCCCCAGCAGTGTCAGCGCCACGATCAGCAGCGTCGCCAGCGGGGACACCGCGCCGGCGGCCGTCGCCGCGATCGCGGGCACGTAGGCGAGGCTGGAGAAGTAGTCGACGCCGGTCAGGCACATGACCTTCCACCAGGCGTGCTGCTCGGAGCTCGCCTCCCCGGCGGCCGGGCCGACCGGCTGCACCTGGTGCTCGAGCAACCAGCGCGCCGGGCCGCTGCTGGGCGGGGAGGGCGACGCCGGAGTGTCGACCACCGCCGGTACGGCGTATTCGACCGGCACGGTTTCCTCGGACACCGGGCGATCCTCCGTGTCGCTAGGGTTCGGTCGTGACAATTGTTCTCCCTGCGTCCGTCGAAACCTTTCTCGCCCGGCCGAATCCGGCCGTCATGGCCACGCTGGCCAAGGACGGGCGGCCGGTGACCGTCGCGACCTGGTTCCTGTTCGAGGACGATGGTCGGATCCTCGTCAACCTGGACGCGCGTCGGGTCCGCCTGGCCCACCTCCGGCGCGACCCGCGCTTCGCGCTCGACGTGCTCGACTTCCCGAACTGGGGCTCCCACGTCGCCCTGCAACTGCACGTCACCGACATCACCGACGACGCCGGCCTGGCCGACATCGACGCCCTGGCGACGCACTACACGGGCAACCCGTACCCCGACCGTGAACACCCACGGGTCAGCGTCCGCGCCGAGATCACGGCCTTCCACGGCTGGGGCGAGTTCCTCGCCTAACTCGCCAGGAGCGTCGTCATCGTCCGGACGGTGGTGGCGATCGCGTCGCGGGCCGGCGACAGGTACTTGCGCGGGTCGACGAGGGCCGGGTCGGCGGCCAGGGTCTCGCGCACGGCGCCGGTGAACGCGGTGTTCAGGGCCGTACCGATGTTGATCTTGACCATGCCGGCCTTCACCGCGGCGGTGAGCTCCTCGTCCGGGACGCCGGACGAGCCGTGCAGCACCAGCGGCACCGCGATCGCGTCGCGGAGGGCGGCGATCAGGTCGTGGTCGAGGCGCGCGGTGCGGCTGGTCATCGCGTGCGAGCTGCCGACCGCGACGGCCAGCGCGTCGACGCCCGTGGCCGCGGTGTAGCGGGCGGCCTCGGCCGGGTCGGTCCGCACGCCCGGGGCGTGCGGGTCGCCGGCCTTGCCGCCGACCTCGCCGAGCTCGCTCTCGACCCACAGGCCCTGCGCGTGCAGACGCTCGACCGCGGCGGCGGTGGCGGCCACGTTCTCGTCGTAGGGGAGCTTCGAGGCGTCGACCATGACCGACGAGAACCCGTGGGCGGCGGCCTGGTCGACGAGCGCGCTGTCCTTGACGTGGTCGAGGTGCAGCGCGACTCCGACGCCGGCGGTCGCGGCGATCGCGGCCGACGCGGCGGCGATCGGGGCCAGACGGTCGCCGTGGAACTTCACCGCGTTCTCGCTGATCTGCAGGATCACCGGGAGACCGGCGGCCTCGGCGCCGGCGACGATCGCCTCGGCGTGCTCGATCAAGATGACGTTGAAGGCCGGGATCGCGCGTCCGGCGGCGCGGGCGTCGGCGACCAGGACTCCGGTGGGGACCAGCATGCTCAGCGCTCCGATCGGAGGGGAGCCGCGACGGTCGTCGCGGGGAGGGGTGGGGCGTCGCCGGCGGTCGGGACCACGGTGACGGTCGGGCGGAATCGGTCGGCGAGCGCGAGGTCGGCCGCGCCGGCCACCGGGGAGGCCACGGCGGCGGCGGACAGGGCCACCGCGTCGGCGAGGAGCTCGGGCCAGGGGGTGCGGTCGCGGAGCCCGCGGGCCAGCGCGGCGACGGCCGCGTCGCCGGCTCCGGTCGGGTTGCCGTGCACGACCTCGGGCGGCCGCGCGTGCCACCCGCCGTCGCTGGTCACCGCCACCAGGCCGTCCGGCCCGGCCGACGCCACGACCACCTCGGCGCCCAGGGCCCGCGCCGCCGCGGCCGCCTCCGGCACCCCGCCGTTCGCTCCGGTCGACGTCAGAAGGGCGGCCAGTTCTTCGGCATTGGGCTTGATCAGGGTCGGTCCGGCCTCGATGCCCGCCCGAAGCGGCTCGCCGCTCGCGTCCAGAATCGTCGGAACACCGGCCCGTCGGGCGTCCGTAACAAGCACTGCGTAAGCGTCCGAAGGGAGACCTCGGGGCAGCGAACCGGACAGCACCAGGACGCGCGCCTCCGGCAGGAGAGCGGCGAACCGGCGGCGGAACGCGTCCCACTCGGCCGAGGTGACCTCCGGGCCGGGCTCCCAGAAGCCGGTCGCGCCGCGGCCGTCGGCGACGGCGAGCGTGCGGCGGGTCTCGCCGGCGATCGGTTCGAACGCGGCCGGGACGCCGTCGGCGGCGAGCAGGCGCGCGATCCGCGCACCGGTGTCACCACCGAGCAGGCCGGTCGCGAGCACCGGCTCGCCCAGCGCGTGCAGCACACGCGCGACGTTCACCCCTTTGCCCCCGGCGCGCTCCTCGGGCGGGCCGACCCGGTGCGTACCGTGCGGGACGAGCGAATCCACGCGGTAGGTGACGTCGAGCGCCGCGTTGAGCGTCACTGTAAGGATCGTTCCTTGCGCGACTATGCTCGATTCGCTCATGTAACGAATGTAAACGATCATCAGGAGCGCGCTGATGCCAGTCGCAGATCTCGACGTGTTGGTCGTCGGCGACGCCAACCCCGACCTGGTGCTCCGCGGTGACGTCGTGCCGCGGTTCGGGCAGGTCGAGCAGCTGCTGACCGACGCCGACCTGGTGCTCGGGGGTTCGGCGGCGATCACCGCGTCGGGGTGCGCGCGGCTGGGCCTGCGGACCGCGCTGCTCGCGCGGGTCGGCGACGACGTGTTCGGGTCGGTGACGCGCGGCTGGCTCGCCGACCGCGGGGTCCGGCTCGAGAGCCCGCGGCCGGCCGCGGGGGAGCCGACCGGCCTGTCGGTGATCCTGTCCGGTCCGGACGACCGGTCGATCCTGACGCTCCCGGGGACGATTCCGACGCTTACGCCGGACGACGTGTCGGACGATCTGCTGGCCCGGACGCGTCACCTGCACGTGGCCTCAGTGTTCCTGCAGCCGGCGCTGGCCGCGGGGCTCGCCGACGTGCTGACGCGGGCCCGGGCGGCCGGCGTGACGACGTCGGTGGACACGAACTGGGACCCGTCGGAGAAGTGGGAGGGGATCCGGTCGGTGCTCGCGGTGACCGACGTGTTCCTGCCGAACACGGCCGAGTTGCTGGCCGTGACCGGGGAGGCGTCGGCCGAGGCGGCGGCCGCGTCGCTGGTGGCGGCCGGGACGACGGTCGTACTCAAGGACGGCGCCCGGGGCGGGCGCGTGTGGGCGCCGGAGGGGGAGTTCGCGGCGCCGAGCCTCGCGGTCCCGGTCGTCGACACGACCGGGGCCGGCGACAGCTTCAACGCGGGCTTCCTGGCCGCACGGCTCGGCGGGGCGTCGCTGGAGGAAGCGGTGGCGTGGGCGGCGGCGGCCGGGTCGCTGAGCACGAGGGCCCCCGGCGGCACCGCCGCCCAGGCAACGGCGCCCGAACTCCGCGAGGCGCTCACCACCCACTGACCGCTTGCCTCGCGGAGCGCCTGCCGCAGCACGCGGCGCTCCGCGGATTGACGGGAACTCGGCCTTTGGGGCGGCGGCGGAGCGCCGCTTTCCCGACAATCCGCGAAGGCGCGGCCCGCGCACCGCGCAGCAGCCCCCGCCGCGCCGCGCCGTGGCGCCGTGCCGCTCCGCGGATTGACGGGAACTCGGCGCTTGGGGTGGCTGCTGAAGGCCCGCTTTCCCGTCAATCCGCGCGTGAACCGCCCGCTGCCCACACCGCGCTGCGTCGGCCCGCGCTGCGTCGGCCCGCGCTGCGCCGCGAGTTGACCGGAAACCGGCCCTTCAGCGGCCGCGGAAGGCCCGCTTTCTCGCGAATCCGCGCAGCGCGCGAATCCGCGCAGCGCGCGCGGACCCTCCGCGCGCCCCCGCCGCGCAGACCCCGCCGCGCAGATGCCGTCACGCCGACGCAGACGCGAAGACGCGCAGACGCCTCCACGCACACCCCGCCGCGCGGACGCCTCCACGCACACCCCGCCGCGCGGACCCTCCGCGCAGATGCCGCCGCGCGGACGCCTCCGCGCACACCCCGCCGCGCGGACCCTCCGGACAGATGCCGCCGCGCCGACGCAGACGCAGCCCTCTCGGCGCGGACGCCTCCGCGCGGGCGCCTCCGGGCGGCGGGCGGGCTACCCCTTCAGCCCGCTGAACGTCATCGTCGCGATGAACCGCCGTTGGGCAAACAGGAACGCGACGATCAGCGGAACCGTCGCGATCACGTTCCCGGCCATCAGCTGTCCCCACTCCGTCCGCCGCATCCCCTGGAACGACGCCAGCCCCACCTGCAGCGTGTACTTCTCGTCGTCGGTGATCGCGATCAGCGGCCACAGCAGGTCGTTCCAGCTCGACAGCAGCGTGAACACGGCCAGCGTGGCCAGCGCCGGCCGGGCCAGCGGCAGCACCACCGACACGAACGTCCGCAGCGCCCCGGCGCCGTCCAGAACGGCCGCCTCCTCCAGCTCCACCGGCAGCGACAGGAAGAACTGCCGCATCAGGAAGATCCCGAACGCCGAGGCCAGCCACGGCACGATCGCCGCCCCCAGCGTGTCCACGATCCCGATCCGCGCGAACATGATGTACGTCGGGATCATCAGCAGCTGGATCGGGATCATCACGGTCGCCAGCACGGCCATGAACGCCAGCCCACGCCCCGGGAATCGCAGCCGCGCGAACCCGTACCCGGCCAGCGAGCACAGCACCAGGTGCGACACGACGGTCACCGCCGACACGAACACCGTGTTGAAGAACCACCGCACGATGTGCGATTCGGAGAACAGCTTGGAGTACCCGTCCAGGTGCAGGCCGTGCGGGATGAAGTCCGGCGGCAGCTGGGTGATCTGCGCCTCCGGCATCAGCGACGTCAGCACCATCTGGACGAGCGGCAGCACGAACAGCAGCGCCAGCGGCATCAAGAGCAGGTGCCACGGAGAGAACGGCAATTTGCGCCTCAAAACGCCTCCGATCCCCGGCGCCGGTTGTAGATGATCACCGCGGCCGTCAGCAGCAGCGTCACCACGAACAGCAGGTACGCCAGCGCCGCCCCGTACCCGAGCCGCCGGGTCTGGAACGCCAGCTCGTACACGTAGTACACGACGGTCTGGGTCGTGTTCAGCGGCCCGCCCCTCGTCGTGGTGTAGATCAGGTCGAACAACTGCAGCGCGGTGATCGTCTGCCAGACCGTCGCGAAGACGGTGACCGGCCGCAGGTGCGGCAGCGTCACGTGCCGGAAGACCCGCCACGGCCCGGCGCCGTCGACGACGGCCGCCTCCACCAATTCCGACGGGATGTCCTGCAGCGCCGCCAGGTACAGCACGGTGGTGAACCCCACCTCACCCCACAGAGCAATGACGACGAGCGTGAGCAGCGCCTGGCTCGGGCTCTCGAGGAACTGCTGCGCGGGCAGCCCGAGGTGGCGGAGTGCGGCGTTGACGATGCCGAACTGCGGGCTGAACACGTACCCGGCCAGGATCCCGGTCGCCGCCGCCGACGCGACGTACGGGACGAAGATGCACGTCCGGTAGAACGCGATGAACCGGATCTTGCGGTTCAGGGCCACCGCGATCAGGATGCCGAGCACGATCGAGCCCGGCACGAACGTCACGGTGAGCAGCAGTGTCTGCCGGGCCGCGTCCAACGCGCCGGGGTCGTCGGCCAGGCGCGAATAGTTCCGCCACCCCACGTCGGTCGCGGGCGCGACGCCGTTCCATTTCGTCCGCGAAATGAAGAATGCCCAGACGGCGGGGAACACGGAGAGGCCGAGCACGATGACGGTGGCCGGGCCGGCGAAGGCCCAGCCGGTGAGCGCGCGGCGGACGGCGCGGCCGCGCGGCGGCCGGTTCGCGGCGACGGGCGGACGACGCCCGCCGACCGCGAACCGGGGTGGTGTCGCGACGCTCACGGTCAGGAGTCCTCGAGCGCGCCGGCCGACTGCTTCGCGGCCGCGTCGAGCGCCTCCTTGGGCTGGGCCTTGCCCTGCAGCACCTTGGCGATCGCGTCGCCGACCGTGCGGGACATGTCCTCGTACCCGGCGAGCGTCGGGCGGGCCTGCTTGGCGTTCTTCAGGTTGTCGAAGAACTTCTGCCCGCCCGGGTACTGCTTGACGTAGGCGGTGAACTGCGGCGTGCTCTGCTCGGACGTGCGCAGCGGCAGGTTACCGATCGACAGGTTCCACTTCGCGTCGGTCTCCTTGCTGGTCAGCCACTTGAGGAAGTCGCGGGTGGCACCGGCCCGGTTCGGGTCGTCGTGGTTGAACGCGACCCAGAGGTCGGGGCCGGAGACCGTCTCATGGTTGCCGTTGTAGCCGGGCAACTGCACGACGCCGTAGTTCGTCTTGTGGTTGGCCAGCTCGAGCATCTCCCAGGGGCCGGACATGATCATGCCGATCCGGCCGCTCCAGAACAGCGGGCTGTACTTCTCGTCGGTCTGGTCGAGGTACATCGACTTGTCGTCGACGGCCATCGCGCGCAGCGTCTCGAGCGCGGCGACGCCGGCGTCGCTGTTGAACGCGGGCTTCTTGCCGTCGAGGATCTTCCCGCCGTGCTGCCAGAGCAGCGGCCAGAGGTGCCAGGTCGTGTCCTCGCTGCCGGACACCGAGTACGCGCTGCCGTAGAAGTTCTTCGCCGGGTCGTTCAGCTTCTTGGCCGCGGCCCGGAAGTCCTCCCAGCTCCAGTCGTCGGTCGGGTAGGCGAGCTTGGCCGCGTCGAACATCGTCTTGTTGTAGATCAGCGCGATGTTGTCGACGAGCGCCGGGACGCCGATGACCGTGCCGTCGGTGGCGGTCGCGGTCTCGCGGGCCGCGGCCGGGAAGTCGTCCCAGCCGAACGACGGGTCCTTCACGTAGTCGGACAGGTCCTGGGTGCGGCCGCTGTTCGCGAGCTCACCGGCCCAGCTGCCGAACGCGTACGAGACGTCGGGGTAGTTGCCGCCGGTGAAGCCGGCCGAGAGCTTGGTCAGCAGGTCGTCGGTGAGCGTCGCCCCGGCCGACGTCTTCACGGTGACGTTCGGGTGCAGCGTGTGGTACTCGGCGGCGAGCTTCTCGGCGGCCTTCTCGGCCTCGGTGGTCTGGCCGGTCCACCAGGTGATCTCCACGGTGGCCTTGGGGTCGTAGCCCTCGGCGGCGTCCTTGCCGCTGCTGGAGGGCGTCGAGCCCCCGCAACCGGACAGGAACACGGCGGCGCCGACGACGGCGGCCAGGCCGGCCACCGCCCGGCGGCGAGTCGGGGAGTACCTCATCGTTGTACCTCTTCGAGGGGTGGGAGGAGTTGGGCCGGATTATGCTCAGTCACGCACGACCGCACAGCATCCGAGCGAAAACGTGCAGTGTGGATTGCGCGGGTTACCGGAAAGCGTCGCTGGATTCGGTCGCCGCCTGCTCGAGCGCGACGTCGGGATCGGCCTTGCCCTGCAGCACCTTCGCGATCGCCGCGCCGACGTGCCGGGACATCTCGGAGTAGCCGGCCAACGTCGGGCGCGACTTCTTGGCGTTGGCCAGGTTGTCGAAGAACGCCTTCCCGCCCGGGTACTCACCGACGTAGGCGGTGAAGTCCAGCGTGTCCTTCTCGGACGATCGCAGCGGCAGGTTACCGAGTGCGAGGTTGAACCGCGCGTCGACGTCCTTGCTGGTGAGCCACTTGATGAAGTCCCGCGAGGCCCCGGCCCGGTTCGGGTCCCGGTGGTTGAACAGCACCCACAGGTCGGGGCCGGAGACCGTCTGGTGGTCGCCCCGGTAGCCGGGGAGCCGGGTGACGCCGTAGTCGAGGTTGGCGTTCGCGATCTGGAGCAGCTCCCACGGCCCGGACATGATCATCCCGATGTGGCCGCTCCAGAACAGCGGGCTGTACTTCTCGTCGGTCTGGTCGAGGTACATCGACTTGTCGTCGACGGCCATCACGCGCAGGGTCTCCAGCGCGGCGACGCCGGCCGGGCTGTTGAACGAGGGGATCTTGCCCCGCAGGATGTCGCCGCCGTGCTGCCACAGCAGCGGCCACAGGTGCCAGGTCGTGTCCTCGGTGCCGGCGACCGAGTACGCGGTCCCGTAGCGGTCGTTCGCCGGGTCGCTCAGCGTCTTGGCCGCGGCCCGGAAGTCCTCCCAGGACCAGTCGTCGGTGGGGTACGGCAGCTGGGCGTCGTCGAACATCGACTTGTTGTAGATCAGCGCGAGGTTGTCGACGAGCGCCGGGACACCGATGACCTTGCCGTCGATCGTGGTCGCGGTCTGGCGCGCGGACTCCGGGAAGTCGCTCCAGCCGAACGACGGCTGGAGCACGTAGTCGGAGAGGTCCTGGGTCCGTCCGCTGTCGGCGAGTTCGCCGGCCCAGCTGCCGTAGGCGTAGGAGATGTCGGGATAGGTCCCGGCGGTGAACGCGGCCGAGAGCTTGGTCAGCAGGTCGTCGGTGAGCGTCGCCCCGGCCGACGTCTTGATCGTGACGTTCGGGTGCAGCGAGTGGTATTCCGCAGCCAGACGCTCGGCCTTGTCTTCGGATTCCGTGGTCTGGCCGGTCCACCAGGTGAGCGTGACGTCGGCGTCGGGGTCGTACCCCGACGCCGCGTTCTTCGCGTCACCCAGCGGATTCAGCCCGCAGGCCGAGAGCATGACCGCGGCTCCCACGAGAGTCGTCAGTCTCATCGCGAACCGCATGCCCCACACCCGTCATTCCGTTACCAGAGGAACCCCTAGTGAATGACGGACACTCTCTTACCGAAGGCTCTCCGGAATCAAGTCACCGTGGGCGGCGGTCAGCTCGTCGCACAGCTCCCAGATCTGGTCCACGGTGAGCGTCGACGACGTGTTCGGGTCGACCATCGCGGCCTGGCGCACCATGCGCTTGTCGCCGGTGACCGCGGCCTTCACGGTCAGTTCGCCGACGCTCACGAACGGCCGGTTGACTGCCGCGCACTGCGCGGGCAGATCACCCACGTACTCCGGGCGGACGCCGAGCCGGTCGACGACGCACGGCACCTCGACCGCGTAGTCGTCGGGCAGGTTCGTGATGTAACCGTGATTCGCGACGTTGCCGTGGATCCGGCGCATCGTGCCGGTCTCCATGCTGTGGATGACCTGGGGTGCGTACTCGGTCGCCTCGCGGGTCAGGTCGAGCGGCCGGCCGGCCAGGACGTCCGTGCGGACCTGGTGGTACTCGTCGACGTTGTCCTGGCTGATCCGGAGGTAGTCACCGACCGGGATGCGGAGGCGCTCGATCTCGCTGTCGTGGTGCAGGTACCAGGGGACGTACTCGGACGAGTGCTCGCTGGTCTCGGTGGGGAACCAGCCCAGGCGCTGATACATGTCCATGCGGACGCGCCGTCGCAGCTCGGGGTCCTTCTCGATGAGCTCGTCGAGCTTCGGGTACAGGCTCTCGCCGCGGTGCTCCCAGCGGAGCAGCCAGGCCTGGTGGTTGACGCCGGCGCCGAGGTAGTCGACCTCGTCGAGTGGTACGCCGACCAGCTCGCAGAGGTCGTGGACGGTCCAGTAGACCGAGTGGCACAGGCCTACGGCGTTCACGTCCGGGGCGGTCGCGGCCAGGTAGGCGACGTTCATCGCCATCGGATTGGTGTAGTTGAGCAGCCATGCGTCCGGGCAGATCTCGCGCATGTCCCTGGCGATGCCGTCGAGCACCGGGAACGTGCGGAGCGCCCGGAAGATCCCGCCGACGCCCAGGGTGTCGCCGATCGTCTGGCGCAGGCCGTACTTGGCCGGGATCTCGAAGTCGGTCTTCGTGGCCGCGAACATGCCGACCTGGATCGCGTTGATGACGTACTTCGCGTCGTGCAGCGCGGCCCGGCGGTCGAGGCTCGCGGTGATCGTCGGCTTGACGCCGAGCTGGTCGGCGGTTCGGTGCGCGATCGCCTCGGCCGTCTCCAGGCGCTCCGGATCGATGTCGTGCAGGCTCAGCGTGACGTCGCGCAGTTCGTCGAAGGCGAGCAGGTCGGCGAGGAGTTCACGGGTGAAGACGACGCTGCCGGCGCCGAGGAACGTGATCACGGTCATGAGCGATCTTGGTCATCTCGCTCAGAAACGCGCAACCTTTCCGTTCAAACGAACTATTCTGAGTGCTCGTTTCGTCGTCGGGGAGTCGGGATGCCGCGGAGTTCTTTGCGTCGGGCCGAGCGCGTGTCGGCCATTCTGGAGCGGCTCGCCGGCGACGGTTCCGTCGACGCCGGTCTGCTCGCCGACGAGTTCGCCGTCTCGGCCGCGACCATCCGTCGTGACCTGCAGGTCCTCGAGGACCAGAAGCTGCTGTCGAGGACGCACGGCGGCGCGGTGGCCGTCGACGTGGCCTACGAGCTGCCGGTGCGCTACCGGGCCGGGCAGAACCGCGAGGCCAAGGCGGTCGTGGCGCGGCGGGCCGCGGCGCTGCTGCCGAAGGGCCCGCTCACGCTCGGCCTCTCCGGCGGCACGACGACGCATCTGCTGGCTCGATTGCTCGCGGAACGCGTCGATCTCACCGTGGTGACGAACGCGCTGAACATCGCCTCGGAGCTGGCCCTGAGGCCGCGCCTGAAGCTGGTGATGACCGGCGGGGTGTCGCGGACGCAGTCGTACGAGCTGGTCGGGCCGATCGCCGACCGGGCGCTGGAGGGGTTGAACATCCAGATCGCGGTGATCGGCGTGGACGGGATCAGTGCCCGGGGCGGGCTCACCACTCATGACGAGATCGAGGCGCACACCAATGCCTGCATGATCCGGCGGTCGGATCGGGTGATCGTGGTGGCGGACGGGTCGAAGGTGGGGAGGGTGCATCTGGCGGCGATTTGTGCGATCGGCGATGTGTCGGTGTTGGTGACGGACGAGTCGGCGGATGCGGGTGGGGTGGAGGCGATTCGGCGGGCGGGAACGGAGGTGGTGGTCGCTCCGCTCTGAGGTTTTGCGCTCGGGGTTGTGCTTGGTCCCGTGGGTCAGCTCCGTTGCCCGTCTGTTCCGCCCGTGCCCGTGCTGCGTCTTCGCTGTGCAACTCGTCGCTGTGCTGCGCTTTCGTGGTCCGGGTCGCGCGCCCGTGCCTGGGCGGTGGGTATTCGCGGTTGCGTCTTTGGGTCGATGGGCTTGGGCGGCGACGGGCTGGGCCACAGCTCTGGCGCACGTCCCGGACTCACTCCGCCGACGTCCCCGAACGCCCCGAACGCCCGAGGGTTGCACTCACTCCGGGCGCCCGTGGGCTGCACTCGCGCCCCGCGGCCGTGGGCTGCACTCGCGCCCCGCGGCCGTGCGTTGCACTCGTTCCGGGCGCCCGTGGGCTGCGCTCGCGCCCCGCGGCCGTGGGCTGCACTCGCGCCCTGCGCCCGTGCGTTGCACTCATTCCGGGCGCCCGTGGGCTGCGCTCGCGCCCCGCGCCGGGCCGAGCATCCGCCGATTTCGGTGGCGCCGGCCGCCCGCATTGCTGTCCGGTCTTCCGCGGCGGATTCGAGCCTCCGCGTCTGGGCTCCTGGCCCGCGCCTCCCCGAGATTCCGCAAACGGATCGCCCCCGGGCCTTCGCTCTACGCCGCGTGGCCGCGCTCGCGCCGAGTGTCCATGCTCTCGCGCCTGCGCCCTCGGCCTGGTCCAGGCTTCCGAATCCTCGCCGCACCCCTCGACAACCGCACTAGCGCCGACTTCGTGCGCCCGCGCCATCCGCGCGCGCTTGCGGTCCGCATCTCTGCGTCCGCGCCAGCTCTGCGCGCTCGCGCTCTACCCCTTCGCGCCTGCGCCATTCGTGCGTGCTCACGGTCCGTATCTCTGGGTCCGCGTCAGCTCTGCGCGCTCGCTCTCTGCCTCTCCGTGCCTGCGCCATTCGTGCGTGCTCACGGTCCGTATCTCTGGGTCCGCCTCAGCTCTGCGCGCTCGCGTTCTACCTCTCCGCGCCTGCGCCATTCTGCGCGCTTGCGGTCCGCATCTCGGCGTCCCGTTCGGCTGTGCCTCTGCGCGCCCGTACCTCTGCGCCGTGCCGGCGCGCGCCCGTGTGCGCGCGGGTCTCCGTGTGCTCGTGCCGCCGTGCGTCCGGGCCGCTGGGTGTCCGGGTTCGCTCGTCGCCGTGTGGGGCGGCTTTCGGTTGGGGAAGGTGGTCGGGAGCCGTGGTCAGCGGGAGTGGAGGAGCGTTGGGACGGTATCGGCTAGGGCATCCCTGAGGGCCCTCACCGGAGCCGCCTCGAGGCTTCCCTCGTTCCAGAGCAACTGGACGACTCGCTGGGGGCGGACCCCCTCGGTGTCCAGCGGCACCTCGACGGTGCCGGGCGGCGCGATCCCGGCCGGTACCACGGTGACGCCCAGGCCGGCTGCTACCAGGCCGGCGGCGGTCGCCAGGTCCTCGCAGGTGCACGACGGACGTACCGGCACGCCGGCGTCGCGCAGCAGGCGGTCGGTGATCGTCCGCATTCCGTAGCCCTCGGCCATCGCGATGAACGGCTCGTCGGCCAGGGCGGCCAGTCCGATCGACGTATCGGCGGCCCGGGCGTGCGTCGACGGCAGCAGCACCAGCAGGGGTTCGACGCCCAGCACCTGGCCGCCCGGTACCTCGTCCAGCATGGCGACCAGGGCCAGGTCCAGATTGCCGGCCGCCACGTCGGCGGCCAGGTGCTCGGCCCCGCCCTCGGCCAGTTGCAGCGTCACCCTCGGGCGCTGCTCGTGGAACGTCCGGAGCGTCCTCGTGACCAGGTCGGCGCCGAGGACGTGCTGGAACCCCAGGCGGACGAGGCCGGCCTCCGGGTCGACCTCGGCCCGGATCCGGCGGACGGCCTCACCGACGTCGGCCAGCGCGCGCTCGGCGGCGTCGGCCAGCAGCCGGCCGTGCCGGCTGAGGACGATCCCGCGGCCGTGACGCAGCAGGAGCGGGGCTCCGACCTGCGACGACAGCCGGGCCAGGGCACGGCTCAGCGTGGGTTGGGGGACGCCGAGCCGGTGCGCGGCCTCGGTCAGGTGTCCGGTGCGGGCGACGGTCACCAACTCGTGCAGCGGACGGAGAAACTCATGCTCCATGCACATCATTCAACCAGCAACGATGCATTGGACGTATCGGATCGGCTGAGTCACGGTGGAGGGCGTGGCTGATCTGCGTCATCGTCCGGGCTCGGCCGGGTTCCGATCACTGAACATCGCGATGGGGCTGGTCGGGCTGGCCGCGTTCGGGATGCTGTACGCGACCCAGCCGTTGCTGCCCCGGCTGTCGGAGCGGTTCGGGGTGGATGCGACGGCGGCCAGCCTGTCGGTGTCGGTGACGACCGGGGCGTTGGCGGTGCTGGTCGTGCCGGCGACCTGGCTCGGGTCGCGGATCGGGCGGCGGCGGACGATCCGGATCGGGCTCGTCGCGGCGGTCGGGTTGACGCTCGCGTGTGCGGTCGCGCCGACGTTCCCGGTGCTGCTCGGGTTGCGGGCGGCGACCGGGGCCGCGCTGGCGGCGGTGGTCGGGGTGGCGATGGGGCACGTGGCGGCGGAGGTGCATCCGTCCGGGCTGGCCTCGGCGATGGGGTTCTACGTCGCGGGTAACTCGCTGGGTGGGGTGACCGGCCGGTTGGTGGCCTCGGTCGCGGTCGACCTGACCGACTGGCGCTGGGCGCTGGCCGCGCTCGGCGCGCTGGCCCTCGCCTCCACCGCCGCCTTCCTCCGCCTCCTCCCCGCCACCGTCGCCAACATCCCGCCACCCCCACCGGCGCCCGCGACGGCCGCGCCCGT